>NZ_LZKF01000225.1:0-34935 GCF_001672665.1 Mycobacterium sp. E2238
CCAGCCGTTCGGCGACGACGGTGATGGCGCCGCTCGCGTTTTGGACCTGGCCGCGCACCAGCATCGCCGGCGCGGTGTTGGCCAGCTTGCGATGCCGCGCCCACACCGCGGGTGTGCAGAGCACGTTGACCATCCCGGTCTCGTCCTCGAGGTTGAGAAACGTCACTCCCTGGGCGGTGCCGGGCCGCTGCCGGTGGGTCACCGCGCCGGCGATGCTGGTGCGCGGCCAGGTCCAAAACGCGAGCGGCGCCATCACCGTCGTCGCCGAACGGCTGGGCAGCATCACCCTGGCCGTCGGTTCGAAGTCCCGCGACTTCCGGTGAGCCTCAGCGCCTTGCCTTCACGCCTCAGAACGAATAGATCCCGTGAACGCTCACGAACATGCCGTGGCCGGTGCGGTCATTGGTGAACCGGGTGCCATGATCCGTCGGCAGCACCGTCCAGCCCTGCAGGTGATACGTCTGGCCGTAATGCAGCACGATATCGCGATCAGGGTCACCGACCATGCCCACGCCCAGGTATTGCAACTTGCCCGTGTCGTCGACCTCGGCCGCGTTGTTGCCGAAACCTACTGGCAATTCCAAGGTTTGGCTCACGCATAGAACGTCGTGTGTTCCGATCGAACACCGCGTCCTTGCGGACTCGGTGTGCACATACAGATAGTCTTCGGCACTCGCACGCACGCCGGACGTCGCAGCGAGCCCCACCGTCACCGCGGCGGCCCAAATGGCCGCTCGACCAATCATTTTCATCTGCGTCGTCCTTCGATAGCTAGTTGGTGGGCTGTGCCGGCACGGGCATGGGTTCGCCGGCCTGCTTGACCAGCCGTCCGTGAATCCATTTGTCCACACCGCCCAACTGTTGGTCCCAGTTGTATTGCAGCGTCCAGTCATTGGTACGGCTGTAGAAATAGTGTCCCGCGAATATATTGCCCTGCAGGCTGCCGTCCGGATTCACAGTGCCCCATAGGTATTCATCGTGGTATTGCTCGCAAAAGCCCCAAGGCGAGTAGCTCATTTTGCCGTGGAACTCGTTGAAGACGACGCTGGTGACCTCCAGGGCCGCGGTGCCCTTGGAGCCGTCGTAACACCGCGCATCTCCGAGCCACTTCCCGGGCAGGCCCTTGTCGCCGGTGGGCATCGCGTGGCTCGGCGTCCTGGACGCCCACCCCACGGCCACCACGATGAACACGACCAGCGCAAGCAGGCCGATGCGCTCCAGGTAAGTCACGTTGCGGCCCAAGCGGTTTCGTGACGAACAACCGCCATTCGCATGAACGCACGCACCCAAAGATCGGTTGCCTGCCGGCATCGGAATCGCCCCCTCGTGCTATAGGTGTCGCGCGGTAACCGCCGCTCGAGACGACTATCGCCGCAGATCATGGGCCTCACGTAGGGCCGTTGGTCACAGACGCTTCGGCCATCGGTCCCGAAACGACACCCCTGATCGCGGCATCGGTAGTCTCCAAGCATGACCCTCAACTTGTCCGTCGACGAAGTCCTCACCACCACCCGCTCGGTCCGCAAACGGCTCGACTTCGACAAGCCGGTCGGCCGCGAGGTGCTGATGGAATGCCTCGATCTGGCCCTGCAGGCGCCCACGGGATCCAATTCACAGGGCTGGCAATGGGTGTTCGTCGAGGACGCGGAGAAGAAGAAAGCGATCGGCGATGTCTATCTGTCCAACGCCCGCGGCTACCTGAGCGCGCCGGCGCCGCAATACGGCGAGGGGGACACCCGCGGCGAGCGGATGGACAAGGTCCGCGATTCCGCGACCTACCTCGCCGAGCACATGCACGAGGCGCCGGTGCTGTTGATCCCCTGCATCGAAGGCCGCGAGGACAAGACGCCGCTGGGTGGCGTGTCGTTCTGGGCCTCGCTGTTCCCGGCGGTCTGGAGTTTCTGCCTGGCGTTGCGTTCCCGCGGGCTGGGCTCGTGCTGGACGACGTTGCACCTACTGCGCGACGGCGAGCAGCAGGTGGCGGACGTGCTGGGCATTCCCTACTACAAGTACAGCCAGGGCGGGCTGTTCCCGATCGCCTACACCAAGGGCACCGACTTCCGGCCCGCCAAGCGGTTGCCCGCCGAGCAGGTCACGCATTGGGACGCTTGGTAATCAGGTCTGAAGGGGCCACACCTCGACCACCCCGTGCGCGACCGCACAGGGCGTCTGACTCACCCGCTCGATCGCCGCGTCGAGATCGTCGGCCTCCAACACGGCGAACCCCGCGATCGGCATCGTCGATCGCAGGAAGGGGCCCCGCTCGATCCGCACCCCCGCGCCGTCCGGGTTGCGCACCTGAACGGGGTCCCCGGCTCGGGCGACGAGCGCGCCGGACGCGCTGAGTTCGTCGTCGCGGGCGTGCGCGGCCTGTCTGCGAGCGTCGCTCAACCGGTGATATCCGGCCTCGTCGCCGTAACCGATCGTGATGAAGGTTGCCATGTCACTGCTGACTCCCGCGGGAGGCAGAACTCATCGCCACACGGCGCCCGGGTAGCCGTGCTGCCGCCAGGCCTCGTACACGGCGACGGCCGCCGCGTTGGACAGGTTCAGCGAACGGCGGCCGGCCAGCATCGGGATCCGCACCCGCTCGCTGATGTGCGCGTCGGCCAGCGTCGCCGCGTCCAGGCCGGTGGGTTCGGGCCCGAACATCAAGACGTCGCCCGCCCGGTAGCGGATGTCGGCGAACGAGGTGGTCGCGTTCGAGGTGAACGCGATCACCCTGGCCGGCGCGAGCGCCTCCCAGGCGGCATCGAGTGAAGCGTGCACGGTGACCGAGGCGAGGTCGTGATAGTCCAGCCCGGCTCGCCGCACCTTCGGTTCGGACAGGTCGAAGCCCATCGGCTCGACGAGATGCAATTCGCAGCCCGTCGCGGCCGCCGTCCGGATGGCATTGCCGGTATTGGGGGCGATGCGCGGGGAGTAGAACATCAGCTTGAACACAACGCGATAATGGTCGCATGGTCGAGCAGAGCATCTGGATGCAGAAAGTCGCTGCCGATCCCGGACATTCGCACTGGTATATCGAGCGGTTCCGCGCCATGGCCCGCGCCGGCGATGACCTGGCCGGCGAGGCCCGCTTCGTGGACGCGATGGTGCCCCGGGGCGCGCGGATCCTCGATGCCGGTTGCGGCCCCGGCCGGCTGGGCGGCTACCTGGCCGCCGCCGGCCATCACGTCGTCGGCGTCGACGTCGACCCGGCGCTCATCGAAGCGGCCGAGCAGGATCACCCCGGTCCGCGCTGGCTCGTCGGCGACCTCGCCGAGCTCGACCTGCCCGCCCGCGGCATCGCCGAACCGTTCGACGTGATCGTGTCCGCCGGCAACGTGATGACCTTTCTCGCCCCCAGCACCCGGGAGCGGGTGCTGGGGCGGCTGCGTGCCCACCTCAAACGCGACGGTCGGGCGGCGATCGGCTTCGGCGCAGGCCGCGATTACGCGTTCGCCGCCTTCCTCGACGACGCGGCGGCCGCCGGCTTCGCGCCGGATCTGCTGCTGTCCACCTGGGACCTGCGACCGTTCACCGATGACTCGGATTTCCTCGTCGCCGTCCTCCGGCCGGCGTAAGCCGCGTTTGCCAGAATCGTCCGCCCGTGCGCGGGTCCACCTTGGAGGGACCTGTCTGCTCAGTAACGATTCTGGTGACCTGGGCCGCGGGCTGTCATACTCGTCGGATTGCCACGTTGACGCGCTCGCGCCCATCTGGCGTGGTACGGGTGGATAAAGCAGGAAGTCTCATGAGCCTCTCGATTTCTCGAGCGCTGACGATCAGCGCAGCGGCCGGTCGCGCGGCCGTGGCGACGTGACCATGTTCGCCCGCCCGGCCAACCCGGCCGAGGCGGCCGCACCCGAGTCCCCACAGCCGCACGCCACCGACCCGGCGCCGGACAAACGCCCGCCGACCTGGTCGCTGAGCAACTGGCCGGTCCGGTGGAAAGTGCTGGCGATTGTGCTGGTCCCGCTGGTGTTGGCGACGGTCTTCGGGGTGCTGCGCATCCACGGCGCCATGGCGAACGCGGGCGGTCTGCGGCTTGCCGCCGCTCGTGCCGACGTCGTCCCGGTGGTCACCAAATACATGTCCGCGCTCGATGTCGCCCTGATGGCAGGCAGCACCGGACGCGACGTCGAAGGGGCCAAGAAGAACTACGAGGCGCGCAAGTACGAACTGCAGACCAGGCTCGATGACACCGACGTCAGCGCCGATGTCCGATCGGGCGTGAACAACCTGCTCGACGGCGGTCAGATGCTGGTGAACAAGGCGGCCGACAACGGCCTCGGTTTGCGGGAGCGGGTGACCCTCTACGCCCCCATCCTGCTGACCGCGGAGGACGTCATCAACGCGTCGGTGCGCGTCGACGACGAAAAGATCCGCGCCCAGGCTCAGGGCCTGAGCCGGGCGGTCGGCGCCCGCGGGCAGATGACGATGCAGAAAATCCTTGTCACTCGCGGCGCCGAACTGCCCGAACCGCAGCTGCGGACCTCGATGGCGACCCTGGCGGGCACCGAGCCGTCGACGCTGTTCGGCATGAGCGAAGTCGTCGGCGCCGGTTCTCCCGAAGCCAAGACGCTGCAGCAGCAGATGGTGGGCCGCATGGCGATCATGTCCGATCCGGCCAGCGTGCTGGTCGACAACCCAGACCTGCTGCGCTCGATCCAGACCACCGACGAGATCGCCGAACAGGTCATCAAGGACGCCACCGCGTCGGTGACCAAGTCGGTGCACGCCCAGGCCGCCGACAAGCGGAGCGCCGCGATTCTCGACACCGTGCTGGTGCTGGCCGCGATCGTCATCGCGCTGGTGGTCGTGTTGCTGGTGGCGCGCGCGCTGGTGCGGCCGCTGCGCATCCTGCGTGACGGCGCCCTCAAAGTGGCCCACACCGACCTCGAGGAGGAGATCGCCCGGGTCAAGGCGGGCGGCGCCGAGCCGACGCCGCAACCGCTTCCGGTGTACACCACCGAGGAGATCGGCCAGGTCGCGCACGCGGTCGACGAACTGCACACTCAGGCCCTGCTGCTGGCCGGCGACGAGGCGCGGTTGCGGCTGCTGGTCAACGACATGTTCGAGACCATGTCGCGGCGCAGCCGCTCGCTGGTCGACCAGCAGCTGTCGCTCATCGACCGGCTGGAGCGCAACGAGGAGGACCCCGAACGCCTGGACAGCCTGTTCCGGCTGGACCACCTCGCCGCCCGGCTGCGCCGCAACAGCGCCAACCTGCTGGTGCTGGCCGGCGCGCAGCTCGCCCGCGACCAGCGCGACCCGGTGCCGCTGGCGACGGTGCTCAACGCCGCGGTGTCCGAGGTCGAGGACTACCGCCGCGTCGAAATCGCCGGATTGCCCGACAACAGCACGCTGATCGGCGCGGCCGCCGGCGGCGCCATCCATCTGTTCGCCGAGCTGATCGACAACGCCCTGCGCTACTCGCCACCCTCGACGCCCGTGCGGGTCTCGGCGGCCCGCGGCGGTGACGGGGGAGTCGTGGTGCGGATCGCCGATTCCGGCCTGGGCATGAACGACACCGACCGCCGCATGGCGAACATGCGGCTGCAGGCCGGGGGCGATGTCAGCCCCGACAATGCCCGCCACATGGGGCTGTTCGTGGTCGGCCGGATCGCGGCCCGGCACGGCATCCGGGTCGGGCTGCGCGGCCCGGCGGCCAACGAGACGGGCTCCGGCACCACCGCGGAGATCTACCTGCCGCCGACCATCCTCGAAGGCGGGGGCCGGCCGGTCCGAGCGACGCGGATCCGGGCCGTTTCGTCGCCCAGCCCGCAAATCGCCGCGCCGCCCGAGGAACGCACGCCCGAGCCGGCGCTGCAGAACGCCGCGCAGGACCCCGTACCGCCGGTCACGCTGCTGCCCCGGCGCAACCCGGGTTCCAGCGGCATCACCGAGGTTCCCGCCGACGAGCGGCAACCCCAGCGGCACCGGCGCGAACTCCCCACCCCGTGGTGGGAGAGCGGCGACCCGGCGGAGCCGGATCCCAAGCCCGCGCCGGCGCGCACCGCGTCGGACACGTCGGCGTTCTTCGCCGCCCGATCGCGGGAGGCCGACAAGCCGGCGGCCCCGGCGCCGAGTGCGCCCGCCCAGCCGATTCCGGCCGCCCCCCAGAGCGATCCCGCGCCGGCCGACGACGACGTGATCTACCGGCGGATGCTGTCGGAGATGCTCGGCGACCCGCACGACCTGGTCAACAGCCCAGACCTGGACTGGCAGTCGGTGTGGGACCGCGGTTGGACGCTGGCCGCGGCGGCCGAGGAGAAGCCCGTCGAATCGCGCACCGCCGAGCACGGCCTGCCGGTCCGCACGCCCGGCGCCCGCCTCGTGCCGGGAACGGCCAACGGGACCGCCCTGCCCGGCCAGGACCAGCCGGCCGACGAAGGCCAGGGAACCAACGGCGGCACCCACTCCGCCCGCGAGCCGCAGCACGCCGCCGCGACGCGCGATCCCGAGGCGGTGCGCGCCTCCTTCAGTAACCACTTCGGCGGCGTGCGCACCGGCCGGTCGCACGCCCGCGACACGACGCAAGGGTCCGATCAGGAATGACTTCACCTGACAACTCGCTGGACTGGCTGGTGACGCGGTTCGCCCGCGAGGTCCCCGGCGTGGCGCACGCCTTGCTGGTCTCCGTCGACGGGCTGCCCCTCGCCGCCAGCGAGCATCTCCCACGCGAGCGCGCCGACCAGCTGGCCGCGGTGGCGTCCGGGTTGGCCAGCCTCGCGACCGGCGCCGCGCAGCTGTTCGAGGGCGGGCAGGTGCTGCAGTCGGTGGTCGAGATGCAACACGGCTACCTGCTGTTGATGCGCGTCGGCGACGGCTCGCACCTGGCCACGCTCGCCGCCACGTCGTGTGACATCGGTCAAATCGGTTACGAGATGGCCATCCTGGTCGAGCGGGTCGGGGGCGTGGTGCAGTCCACCCGCCGGTCTGGCGTCTCGTGAGCCGCGATGGACGAACGCGAACCCCGGCCGGGCGCACGTAGCGGGAACCTGGTCCGCCCGTACACCCTGACCTCCGGACGGACCGGCACCGACGTCGACCTTCCCGTGGAAGCGCCGATTCAGACGCTGCAGGCCGGCCTGGCTTACCGGTGGCCGGCCGACGACGCGAAAGGCAAGATCATCCAGCTCTGCGTTGGCAGTCCGTCGGTCGCGGAGATCTCTGCCCGGCTGGATTTGCCGCTCGGTGTCACGCGCGTCCTGGTCGGCGATCTGGTTTTGTCCGGCTACCTTCGGGTGCATAAGACGTTGTCCGAGCGTTCGACCAGAGATGAGCGCCACGAACTGATAGGAAGGACGCTGCGTGGCCTTAAGGCACTCTGAGGCGCACTCCGAGATGTACGCCGACTCCGCCCACGCCTCGACGAAGATCGTCATCGCGGGCGGATTCGGTGCAGGCAAGACGACGTTCGTCGGGGCGGTGTCGGAGATCATGCCGTTGCGCACCGAGGCGATGCTCACCGACGCCTCGACCGCCGTCGACGCGCTGGAAGCCACCCCCGACAAGCGGACCACCACCGTCGCGATGGACTTCGGCCGGATCACGCTGGACGAGGACCTGGTGCTCTACCTGTTCGGCACGCCGGGGCAGCGCCGCTTCTGGTTCATGTGGGACGACCTCGTCCGCGGCGCCATCGGGGCGATCGTGTTGGTGGACTGCCGGCGCCTGGAGGACAGCTTCGCCGCGGTCGACTTCTTCGAGCACCGCAATCTGCCGTTCCTGGTCGCGGTCAACGAATTCGACGGCGCGCCGCGCTACCCCGTTGCGGAGGTGCGCGAGGCGCTCACGTTGCCCCCGGACATCCCGATGATCACGGTCGACGCCCGGGATCGCCGGTCGGCGACCGATGCGCTGATCGCGGTCAGCGAATACGCTCTGGCCAGCCTGACGGCCAGTTGAGCACGCGGTGGGTTGATCGCCACTTCGAGGGTCACGACTTCACCGACGAGGACCTCAGCCGTTGGCAGACCGAACGGGTCGTGTTCGACGAGTGCAACTTCAGCGGCGCCAACATGGCCGAGTCGCAGCACCGCGGATCGGCGTTCCGCAATTGCACGTTCAAGCGAACGTCGTTGTGGCACAGCGAGTTCGCCCAGTGCAGCATGCTGGGCTCGGTCTTCGTGCAGTGCCGGATGCGGCCGATCGCCTTCGACGAGGTCGACTTCACGCTCGCGGTGCTCGGCGGTAACGACCTGCGTGGCGTCGACCTGAGCGGCTGCCGGCTGCGGGAGGCCAGCCTGGTGGAGGCGGACCTGCGCAAGGCGGTCTTGCGCGGCGCCGATCTATCCGGCGCGCGGACGACCGGCGCCCGGCTGGACGACGCCGACCTGCGCGGCGCGACCGTGGACCCCTCGTTGTGGAGAACCGCGTCGCTGGCGGGCGCTCGCGTCGACGTCGGCCAGGCGGTGGCGTTCGCGGCGGCTCAAGGTTTGCGCCTCGACGGCTGATCGGCTCAGTGCTTGAGCCGGATGCGCCAGCGCACCAGCGCCGCATAGCCGACCGACAACGCCGCGAGCATGCCCATGTCGAACAGCCAGGCGGCCGACGTGTGCTGGAAGTGGCTGTCCCGCGGGCTTTGCGGGCCGGGCGCCACCGTCCACAGGTCGACCGTCGACGCCTGCGCGGCGTACCCCCAGCGCGAGGGCACCACCCAGGACAGCTGGTCGAGGAAGATCCGGTTGGTGACCGGGACCATCCCGCCGGACAACACCATCTGCCCCATGAGCGACACCACCAGCAGCGGCATGATCTGCTCGTTGGAGCGCGCGAGGGCCGACAGCAGCAGCCCCAGCATGGCCGCGGCCACACACGTCGCCGCGACGGCGACGAACAGTTCGAGGGTCGCGTTGCCGAGCAGCACGGCCGGCCGCTTCGGGGCGCCCTTGCCGATTACCACGATGGAGGTCGCGATGGCCGCCTGGATGACGGCGAACACGCAGAACACCGCGATCTTGGCCAGCAGGTAGGCCGTCGTCGACAGCCCCACCGCCTGTTCGCGCTTGAAGATCGGGCGCTCGCCGATGAGGTCGCGGATCGTCAGCGCGGTGCCCATGAACGCCGCGGCCATGGTGAGCAGCGTCAGGATCGTCCCGGCCTCGCCGGCCGAGTCGCTCGTCGGATCGGCGTAGCCGAACCCGGTGTGGCCGGGCACGGTCAGCGACAGCGCACCCATCACGAACGGCAGCAGCGCCAGGAACACGAAGTAGGCGCGGTCGGAGACGACCAGGCGAACCTGGCGGCGCGCAACAGTGGAGAACTGGTGGCGCATGGTGGTGCGCGGCGTGACGCCCAGATCGGCCGGCGCCTCCGTCTCCACCGGCGGCGGGGGCTTGTTCTGCGCCAGGAAGCGGCGGTTGGCCTCGTCGGGGTCGGCGCCCACCTTCGCGAAGATCTGCGCCCAGTTGGTGGTTCCCATGACCGCGCCGATCTGGTCGGGTGCTCCCAGGAAGGCCGTCTTGCCGCCGGGAGCCATCAGCAGCACCTGGTCGCAGACGTCGAGGTAGGTCAGCGAGTGGGTGACCACCAGCACCACCCGGCCCGCGTCGGCCAGCTGACGCAGCATCGTCATGACCTGCAGGTCCAGCGCCGGGTCCAGGCCCGACGTCGGCTCGTCGAGGATCAGCAGCGACGGCCCGGTGAGCAGTTCGAGCGCCACCGAGGCGCGCTTGCGCTGTCCACCGGAAAGCTTGTCCACCCGGGTGTCCGCATGCTGCGTCAGCCCCAGCTCGTCGAGCACCTGCGCGACGACCTCTTCCCGGTCGGCCTTGGTGGTGTCGGGCGGTAGCCGCAGCTCGGCCGCGTAGCCGAGGGCCTGGTTCACCGTGAGCTGGCGGTGCACCACGTCGTCCTGGGGGACCATCCCGATCCTCGTCCGCAGCGACGCGTACTCGGTGTGGATGTTGTGGCCCTCGAACGTGACCAGCCCGGAGGTCGGAGTGGCGTACCCGGCGATAAGGCGCGACAGCGTGGTCTTGCCCGCGCCCGACCCGCCGATGAGTGCCGTCAGCGTGCCCGGGCGGGCCGTCAGCGAGATGTTCTCGAGCAGGTTCTTGCCCGTGACGCTGAAGTTGACGCCGCGCACCTCCAGGCCGCCGGTGCGGGTGGCCGCCTCCTGGCGGCGGACCAGGATGCCGCCGGAGAACACCAGGTCGACGTTGCCGATGGTGACCACGTCGCCCTCGGTCAGCACCGCGGACGCGGCCTTGACCCCGTTGACGAAGGTGCCGTTGCTGCTGTTGGCGTCGCGGATCTCGGGTCCCGCGGGTGTCGGGGTCAGGAACGCGTGGTGGCGCGACGCCAGCACGTCGTGGATGACGATGTCGTTGTCGAGGGCGCGACCGATCCAGGCGGCGCGTCCGGGCCGGTCGGTCGCCCGATCGGAATCGGGTCCCAGGTTCTTCACCCGCGTGGTCGGAAACTCCGCCACCTGACCGCTCACGCCGATCTGGGTGGGCTGATTGAGGCCGGGCGGCCCGCCCGTTTGCGGCACCGAGCGGGTCGCGGCATCCGGCCGGACGATCGGTACGGCGGTGGTGCGGTGCGGACCCTCCCAGGGGTGCGCGCGGGGCGGCCGCGGCGGGCTCGGTGGTCGCGGAGCGGGCTGCGCGCGCTGGGCGTCGCTGGGCGGCGTGATGACCGGGATCGACTCCGTGGTCGGCGGCAGCATGCCCACGGCCCCGGTGTGGTGGCCGATTTCGAACGTGATCCGGGGACCGTCGGGCTTGCCGATGTTGACGGTCCGGCCGTCCTCGATGTCGACCAGCGGCACCCGCTGGCCGTTCATGTACACCCCGTTCAGCGAATTGTTGTCCAGCGCAATCCACTTGCCGCGGTCGAAGCGCAGCAGCAGGTGCGATCGGGCGACCAGGGGATGCGCCACCCGCAGGTCCGCGCGCAGGTCGCTACCGACGACCACGTCGCGGCCGGCCGCGAAGCTGCCCTTCGATCGGTCGGATCGAACAGTCAGGACGGGCGCCGGGGCTTGGGTCATCTCAGCGTTTCAGCCGGATGTGCCATCGGACGAAGCCGGTGTAGGCGATGGAAAGGAACGCGAGCATCGCCATGTCGAACACGAAGATGTGTTTCGAGTGCTGCCAGATCGGGTCGTTGGTCGGGATCTGTTTGACCTTCACCAGCGACGGAAAGTCGATCGACGACGCCCCCGCGGCGTAGCCCCAGCGGGCCGGTGTCAGCCACGCGAGCTCCTCGAGACCGAAGCGCTGATAGACCGGGATCATGCCGCTGGAGAACACCAGCTGCGACATGATCGACACCACCAGCAGCGGCATGATCTGTTCGTTGGACTGCGCCACGGCCGACAGCAGCAGGCCGAGCATCGCCGACGCGACACAGGTGCCCGCGACGGTGACGAACAGCGAGAAGGTGGAGTTGCCGAAGAAGGGCGGGTGGGCGGTCGGCGCACCCTTGCCCAGCCGCACGATGATGGTCGCCACCGCCGCCTGCAGCGTCGCGAAGACGCAGAACACCGCGATCTTCGCCAGCAGGTAGGCGGTGGTGGACAGCCCGACGGCCTGCTCCCGCCGGAAGATCGCGCGTTCGCCGATCAGGTCGCGGATGGTCAGCGCGGTGCCCATGAAGACGGCGCCGATGTTCAGCAGCACCATGATGTACTGCGGCTGCGTGGGTGCGGGGCCGAGCGGGTCGGCCGGGCCGAGGCCGGGATGGGGCCCCTTCACCGTCAGCGACAACGCGCCGATGAGGAACGGCAGGACCGCCAGGAAGACCGTGTAGCCGCGGTCGGACACCACCAGGCGCACCTGGCGGCGGGCGATCGTGGACAGCTGCCGCCAGAGGTCGGTCCTCGGTGGTTCACCCAGGTCGGCCGGGCTTTGCGGGGACGGCGCCTGGGACTGCTGCTGATTGCGCTCCCGGAAGCGGCGGTTGGCCTCGTCGGGGTCGGCGCCCACCTTGGCGAAGATGTCGGCCCAGTTGCGGGTGCCCATGGCCGCCTCGACCTGATCGGGCGGGCCGCAGAAGGCCGTCTTGCCGCCCGGCGCGACCAGCAGGATCTGGTCGCAGACGTCCAGGTACGACACCGAGTGGGTCACCACCATCACCACGCGGCCCGCGTCGGCCAGCTGGCGGAGCATCAGCATGACCTGGCGGTCCAGCGCGGGGTCCAGGCCGGAGGTCGGCTCGTCGAGCAGCAGCAGCGAGGGCTGGGTGAGCAGCTCGAGGGCCACGGAGGCGCGTTTGCGCTGGCCGCCGGACAGTTTGTCGACCCGGGTTTCGGCGTGCTTGGTCATGTCGAGTTCTTCGAGGACCTGGGCGACGATCTGGGCCCGCTCCGCTTTGCTGGTGTCGGGGGGCAGCCGCAGCTCGGCGGCGTAGTTCAGGGCCTGGTTGACGGTCAGCTGCCGGTGCACGACGTCGTCCTGTGGCACCATCCCGATTCGGCTGCGCATCGACGCGTACTCGGCGTGGATGTCGTGCCCCTCGAAGGTCACCGAGCCCGAACTGGGGCTGGTGTAGCCCACGATCAGCCGCGACAGCGTGGTCTTGCCGGCGCCCGAACCACCGATGATGGCCGTCAGCGTGCCGGGCCGGGCGGTCAGCGAGACGTGGTCGATCAGCTGCTTTCCGTCGACCTTGAAGCAGACGGAGTTCACTTCCAGGCCGCCGGTGCGGGTCGCGGCCTCGGTGCGGCGCAGCAGCTCACCGCGGGTGAAGACGAGGTCGACGTTGCCGATGGTGACCACGTCGCCCTCGGTCAGCACCGCGGACCCCACCCGCACACCGTTGACGAAGGTCCCGTTGACGCTGTGGGCGTCGCGGATTTCGGTGCCCAGCGGCGTCTGGGTCAGAAACGCGTGATGGCGGGATGCGAGGACGTCCTGGATCACGACGTCGTTGTCGGTGGCACGCCCGATGGTCAGTGCGCCGGAAGGCTTCTGGATGGCCCCGGACCGCGAGGGCCTGAGCGCCTGGAACATCTTCGTCGCCAGGTTCGCCACCTCGGGCGGCTTGGCGCTGGTGGGTGACATCCGGGTTTCCGGCGCCGGCATCTGCGGATGCGGCTGGAAATTGGAGGGCGCCGGTGCGGCGGGCGGAGGGGCCGGCGCGCGACCCCCGCCCACGTGCATCGGTTGCCCCGGCGGGGCGGGGCGCTGCCCGGGCGCGCCGGGGTGCGGTCGCCGCGGCGGCGACGCCCAGTTGGGCGGGCGGCCCGCCGGTCCGGGTGGGGGACCGGGCGGCGCGGCGACGGGCGGGCCGCCCGGCGCGGCGGACCAGGCCGTCCCGCCCGGGTGAGCCGCGACCGCCGGAATGCCCATCGATTCGGTTTGCGGTGGGCGCCCGGCCATTCCCTGGTGCCGCCCCACTTCGAACAGCAGCTGCGGCCCGTCCGGGTTTCCGATGTTGAGGCACTGACCGTCGTGGATCTCGACCACCGGCACCCGCCGGCCGTTCACGAAAGTGCCGTTGAGCGAACCGTTGTCGATCGCCAGCCACCGACCCTGGTCGAAGCGCAGCAACAGGTGCGCGCGCGAGATCAACGGGTGCGTGATGCGCATGTCGGCGCGCAGATCGCGCCCCACCACCACGTCGTGACCGGCGGCAAATGTGCGTTCTGACCCGTCGAAACGAACCGTCAAGACGGGCGGGGCTGCTGAGCTCATCGGACCAACTGTAACTCGTGGACCCAAGGCCAACCTGAGGCCCAAATGTGCGTTGCGGGACCCGCTATCGTCAGTGGGCTAGCAGATCGGGGGCACCCGTGACCACGCACTGGGTGCGGGTGTAGATGGTGGCCATGCACTTGTTGCAGTGCGTGCACGCGGAATGCACGCTGTGCGCGGCGCCGTCGGCCGCGATCCGATTGATCAGGTCGGGTTCGGCCAGCAGCGCCCGGCCCATCGCGACGAATTGGAACCCTTCCGCCATCGCGAGGTCCATCGTCTCCCGGTTGGTGATGCCGCCGAGCAGGATCAGCGGCATGGTCAGCTCGGCGCGGAACAGCTTGGCGTGCCGCAACAGATAGGCCTCGCGGTAGGGGTACTCGCGCAGGAACTTCTTGCCCGTCATGCGCATGCCCCAACTCAGCGGCGGTTTGAACGCGCCGGCGAACTCCTTGAGCGGCGCGTCACCGTGGAACAGGTACATGGGGTTGACCAGCGAACTGCCCGCGGTGAGTTCGATCGCGTCGAGGCCGCCGTCGTCCTGCAGCCACTTCGCGGTGGTCAACGATTCGTCGGTGGATATGCCGCCGCGGACGCCGTCGGTCATGTTGAGCTTGGCGGTCACCGCGATCGGCGTGCCCTCCTTTTCCACCGCGCGGCGCACCGCCATGACGATGCCGCGGGCCACCTTCGCCCGGTTTTCCAGCGATCCGCCGAACTCGTCGGCGCGGCGGTTGATCAGCGGGGACAGGAACGCGCTCGCCAGGTAGTTGTGACCCAAGTGGATTTCAACCGCGTCGAATCCGGCCTCGATGGCCAGCCGCGCCGCGTTGGCGTGGCCCTCGATGACGTCGTTGATGTCGTCGCGGGTCGCCTTCTTGGCGAACCGCATCCCGATCGGGTTGAAGAACCGCACCGGCGCCAGCGCCCTGGCTTTGTTGGATTTGGCGTTGGCGACCGGACCGGCGTGGCCGATCTGCGCGCACACCGCCGCGCCCTCGGCGTGAATCGCGTCGGTGAGCCGGCGGAATCCCGGCACCGCCTCCGGGCGCATCCAGATCCCGTTGCCCTCGGTGCGGCCGCCGGGGGAGACGGCGCAGTAGGCGACGGTGGTCATGCCGACGCCGCCCGCCGCGGGCAGGCGGTGGTATTCGATCAGGTCGTCGGTCACCAAGGTGTCGGGCGTGCGGGCCTCGAAGGTCGCCGATTTGATGGTGCGGTTGCGCAGCGTGATCGGGCCGAGCTTGGCCGGGCTGAACACGTCCGGAGCGGTTGACATATCGGGAGCTTAATGGCGATCGCGAGCGCGGCGAAGCCGGGCGTGGCGGGTCGCCATCATCGATGTCTGCCAGACTGTCAGGCGTGGGCGCAATCACACTGGACGGCAAGGCCACCCGCGATGAGATCTTCGTCGACCTCAAACAACGGGTGGCCGCACTGACCGCGTCGGGTCGCACCCCCGGGCTGGGCACCATTCTGGTCGGCGACGACCCCGGGTCGCAGGCCTATGTCCGGGGCAAGCACGCGGACTGCGCCAAGGTCGGCATCACGTCGATCCGCCGCGACCTGCCCGCCGACATCAGCACGGCGACGCTGGAAGACACCATCGACGAGCTGAACGCCAACCCCGAGTGCACCGGCTACATCGTGCAGTTGCCGCTGCCCAAACACCTGGACGAGAACGCGGCGTTAGAGCGCGTCGACCCGAACAAGGACGCGGACGGACTGCACCCGACCAACCTCGGCCGGTTGGTGCTCAGCGTTCCGGCACCGCTGCCCTGTACCGCGCGCGGGATCGTGCACCTGCTGCGGCGCTACGGCGTCGAGATCGCGGGGGCGCACGTGGTCATCATCGGCCGCGGCGTGACGGTCGGACGCCCGCTGGGGCTGCTGCTCACCCGCCGTTCCGAGAACGCCACGGTGACCTTGTGCCACACCGGAACTCGAGATCTGGCCGCGTACACCCGGCAGGCGGACATTGTCGTGGCCGCCGTCGGGGTGCCGCACATGCTGACCGCCGACATGGTGCGTGCGGGCGCCGCGGTCGTCGACGTGGGCGTCAGCCGCACCGACAACGGGTTGGTCGGCGACGTCCACCCCGACGTGTGGGAGGTCGCCGGCCACGTGTCGCCGAATCCCGGTGGAGTCGGCCCGTTGACCCGGGCGTTCCTGCTGAGCAACGTCGTCGAGCTGGCCGAGCGGCAATGAGCGCTAGGTCCCTCGTCAGGGCCCAGTGGCCAATCCTGCTGGTCGGCTTGACCTTTGCCACGGCGCTCGTGCTGGTGGGGGCCAGCTTCTGGCGGCGCGGTTCGCTGCTGATCGGTATCGGTGTCGGTCTGGCGGCGGCGCTGCGACTGGTGCTCTCCGATGATCGGTCCGGCCTTTTGGCGGTGCGCAGCAAGGGAATTGACTTCATCACCACCGCGACGGTCGCGGGGGCGATGGCCTACATCGCCTGGACCATCGATCCGCTGGGCACCCGTTAGATACCTGGCACCGCCGGGATCTGCCCGTTCATGCCGGGGATTTGCCCGTTCATGCCGGGGATCTGTCCGTTCATGCCGGGGATCTGCCCGGCCATTCCGGGCATCTGCGGCACCGCACCGGACAGATTGCCGCTGGCCAGGTTTGCCATCTGCTCGGGGCAGTAGGTCTGTATCGCGATGGTGGTGAACATGCGCGCCATCATGGGGGACATGCCCCGGCCCGACACGCTGGACGCGGCCGCCGCGAAGTTGCCGCCCGGCTGGGCGAGCATCGGGCAGATGGATTGACCGACCGACATCGCATTTCCAGGCTCGCCGAAGTCGATGCCGGCGTGGTTGAGCGCGTCGATGAAGTTGTCGTCGGGGTTGTCCGCCCCGGCCGGCGCGGCGAACGCCGACGCCGCGGTGAGCAGGCCGGCGGCCACGGCCAGCAGGCGAACGGTCAGCGGCTGGTTCCGAAACACCCAGATCCAGTGATGCGTTCGTGAACGTGCCTTCATGCAGCCTCCCCCTCGTTCGTGGAGTGCGCCGGAAGCACTCGAATCACGTTACGAACTCTGAGCTATCACTGTCACGTTTGCGACACGGTGGGATAAAGCTTCGCACAATAAGCGTTTTGCGCGGCCGTCGCGGCCGCGGCGTCGCTTATTGGGCCGATGCGTGCCGTCAAGCCCCGCGGCGGATCGAGGCCACACTGTGATCTGACACGGCCGTAAGCTCCGGGCTTTTCGGTGAGAAATGTTTAAGAATCTCCGCACATGACGACGAATCGCAGCCGTCCGCTGGACCCCTGGTTGCAGAGGGACATCTCGCGCCAGGCCTTTCTTCGCGGCGCCGTCGGAATGCTGGCAACTGGCGCGGTTCTGGGCACCGCGCGGGCCGCCGCGGATCCCGTCGCCGGATGGGGCGGGCTGGCCTCTTCCATCGGCGGCGCCGTTGTTTTGCCGACCAACGCCGCCCAATTCGCCACCAGCAAAAAGGTTTTCAACTCGTTCTACGACAACTCCAGTCCCGCCGCGGTCGTGACGGTTTCGTCGCAGGCCGACGTGCAGAAAGCCCTCGCATTCGCGACGGCCAACAACCTCAAGGTCGCCCCGCGTGGCGGTGGGCATTCGTACGTCGGCGCGTCGAGCGCCAACGGCACCTTGGTCCTGGACGTGCGTGGGCTTCCGGGTGGCGCCAAGTTCGACGGCAACAACGTCACCGTCACCCCGGCGACCACCCTGTACGCGATCCATCAGGCCTTGACCGGCGCCGGCCGCGCGATACCCAGCGGGACGTGCCCGACCGTCGGCGTCGCGGGACTCGCGCTGGGCGGTGGGATCGGCCCCGACACCCGGCACGCGGGCCTGACCTGCGACGCGCTGCAGTCGGCGACGGTGGTGTTGCCCAGCGGCGACGTGGTGACCGCCTCCGCCAACGACAACCCGGATCTGTTCTGGGCGCTCCGCGGCGGTGGCGGCGGCAATTTCGGGGTGACGACGTCGATGACGTTCTCCACCTTCGCGACGGCCGACAGCGACGTCGTGCGGCTCGACTTTCCGCCCGCGTCGGCCACCCAGGTGCTCGTCGGCTGGCAATCCTGGCTCAGCGCCGCCGACCGAAACACCTGGGGCATCGTCGATCTCATGGTCGGCTCCGCCCCGAACTGCCATGTCCTGGCAACATGCCCGGCGGGCGCGGGGTCGGGAGTTGCCGATGCGATCAAGTCAGCGGTCGGGGTGGCGCCCACGTCGGTTTCGAACAAGACGATGAATCGCACGGATCTGGTGATGTTCCTGGCCGGCGGTAGCGCCAACCCCCCGGCACGCTCCTTCGTGGCCGGATCCGACGTCATCGGTCCGGTGGATTCCACTGCGGCCCACGCCATTGCCACCGCGATAGGGCAGTGGCCCGCAGGCGCGGGACAGGCGTCGGTCCTCGTCGACCCGCTCGGCGGCGCCGTCGCGGACGTGGCCGCGGGTGACACCGCGTTCCCGTGGCGCAATCAGGCCGCCGTCCTGCAATGGTATGTCGAACCTTCCAGCAGCCAGGTCAGCGCCGCGAACAGCTGGCTGAGCTCCGCACACCAAGCGGTGCAACAGATTTCGGTCGGCGGATATGTGAACTACCTGGAAGCCAGCGGCTCACCGGCGCGTTACTTCGGATCGAACCTGTCACGGCTGACGACCGTGCGGCAGAAGTACGACCCGAACCGAGTCATGTTCTCCGGCCTGAATCTCTGAGGTCTCAGCGGCCGAGCAGGCGATTTCGTTGCTCGACGTATTCCTCGTCGGAGATCAGCCCCTCGTCGCGCAGCCGGGCGAACTCGCGGATCTCGGCGGCGATCCCCGTCACCACGGTGCGCGGCTCACCGTCGGCGGGCACGTCCTCATCCGTATCGGCCGGCCGCTCCCTGATCGCCTGCGTACCAACGGGTGCCGCGATCCGCTGGTCGCGCCGGCCGACGGCGTCACGAATGGCGCGCCCGGCCGTGCCGGCCAGGGCCATCTCGCCGAACGTGCTCTCGAAACCGGGCGCCACAGCCGTGGCGGCGGCGCCGACGGGCGCGGCCGGCAACGCGAGCGCGATCGGGCGTACCGCCGGCGTCGCCGCGACCCAGGTCGGCGGCACCGAGAGCCGGCCGATCGAATCCGCCTCGCCCAGCCCGCCCGACATCGTCGTCGACAACACGTTCGGCGTCGTCGCCGGACCGGCCGGCGTCACCCCCCGCACTATCGATACGGGCGCGCCGTTGGCATCCCAATCGCTGACGATGTCATCGGTGTGCAAACCGGTTTCAGCACCGATCAGGTCGATGGGCATGGATACCGCCCCCAGCGGGGCCAATGGGGCGTCGACTCCGTACGCAATGGCGTCGGCGCCGACGTTGATCAGATCCAACGGCGTATTCACGCCGAGTGCGGACGCCGCGGTGCCCGCCGCCCCGGACGCCGAGCTCGCCGGCCCGGTGGCGGCCGAAACCGCGCTCCGCGTGGACCCGGCGGGCAACTGGGCGGCTTGGCTGAGCGCATTGGCCTGCGCCCCCGAGTTGGTGTTCTGCTGCGGTGGGGTGAACGGCGTCAGCTGCGTGGCCGTGGCCGAGGACCCCGCGTAGCCGTACATCGCGACGGCGTCTTGCGCCCACATCTCGCCGTACTGAGCCTCGGTCGCGGCGATCGCAGGCGTGTTCTGGCCCAACAGGTTAGTGGCGACCAGCATCGCAAGTTGGCTCCGGTTGGCCGCGACCTCCGGCGGCGGCACGGTTGCCGCGAACGCTGCCTCATAGGCCGCGGCGGCCGCAATGGCCTGCGTGGCGGTCTGCTCCGCCTGCGCGGCGGCCGCGCTCAACCACGACACATAGGAGTTCGCGGCGGCGGCCATCATGGCCGATGAGGGACCCAGCCATGGTCCGGCGATGAGACCGGAGACCACCGATTCGTACGAGGCGGCGGCGGTATGTAGCTCCGCCGCAATCGATTCCCATGCCTGGGCGGCGGCAAGCATTGGTCCCGAACCCGGACCGGCGTACATCAGGCCCGAGTTGACCTCCGGCGGAAGCGTTGCGAAATCCATTGCACAACCGAACTATTCGAACGAGCTCGGGTCGGCCGGGTAAGCGGCGATTCCCCCAGCGATGGACGACAAAACTCTCCCCCTCAATGAATTTTTGGCGCGGCGCGGCTCAGCCTGCGCCGCGACGTTGCGAATCGGTGTGCTCTGCGGTCAATGGCTCGCGACGCCGCGCCCCTCTCTGACCGGTTGGAGGCGTCGAACGTTGTCTTCATTCGACACCTCGGCGTCCATCCCTGTTCCCGCGCAACTGCATTCACCGTCGACGAGCGAGTCGTCCGCGGCCGGCCGCGGCAGCGGCTGGCCCTTACGCAGGGTTGCGATGAGTTCCCGGTAGGGACCGACCAGGTAAACGGTGTCACCGGCGCTGAGCCGGGAGTCGCGACGCGGGTGCAGCCGAACCGGGGCGTCCTCCCGAGTGATTGCGATGACACGCGTTTGTGTGGACACTTCGAACATCTGCAGCCCGTCGAGTTCGCTGCCGGCCTGCACGTACATCCCGCCAATCAAAAACGATCGGTTACCGACCGAGAACGTGCCCAGCACCTGCAGGCCCATCGCCGCGCCGATGAACCACGGTGCGGCCAGTTCGACTGTGGACCGGACGTTTTCGAAGCCGAACCGCTGGGCGACGGCGGAGCCCAGGTCATGGTCGTACACCCGCAGAACAAGCGGGACCTTGCTCCATCGATTGCCGAGCGGGGCGGGCTCGGAGCCCAGCATTTCGCGAACCACGATCCCGGTCTCGATGTTGACCATGTCGTCTCGGGTCAGCACCGCGACCGCGCGGGCGCTGTCGACCCGGGCCGCTTCCAGGGTCGGGCGTAGGGTCGCGTCCCCGAAGATGACCGGAACGTCGAGCTCGGCCGTCGTCGACAGGAAAGGGTTGTTCTGGTCGCGCTCGATCACTGCCACGTCGTAACCGGCCTCGGTCAGGTCGGTGACGACCCGGACCCCGAGCGCGCTCAACCCGACCACGATGATGTGGTTGCGCAAGTGGCGTGCCCGCGGGCGTGCGGACAGCGTCAGAAAGCGCCGCGATAGCAGCACATCGGCGATGAAGGCGACAAGCAGAGCGGTGGTGGTCACGCCGGCCAGCATCAGTACGGCGGCGTAGAGCCGCAGCCAGGTCGGCTGTTTGGCGAAGCTGAAGTCGCCGTAACCCGTCGTCGTGATCGTCTCGTTGGTGAAGTAGAACGCGTCGGTCCAGGACATCCCAGGGTGCGTGTAGGAGAAATGCAGCAGCGTCGTCGAGCCGATGACCAACAGCATCAGCGCGGCGATCACGGGGTAGAACGCGGGGTTGACCTCGTCGGGCAGGGCACGTGCGGCATACAGGACCCGGCGCACTCGCGACTGGCGTGCACGCATGCGGTCCCGGCGCGGCACCTTGACGCCGCAGGCCGCGACCTCCTCGGTGGTACCGATCATCGCCGTCCAGTCGCCTGCGCTGACCCGCAGGTCCCGCCCCGGGCATACCAGGACCTCGCCGGCGTTGGCCGCGTTCTCGTTGGGGACCATCGCTACCGGGGCGAGGTCGCCGTAGATCTCCCGAAGCGACGCATCGAACGGGGCCTCGGCGCCGAAGGCGACGAAGTCGATCCCCGCCACCTCGAACGGGTGCGTGGTGCGCGCCAGGCAAGCCTCGACCACCGCAGCGCCCGCGAGGTCGGCAACACCGAGGATGGCGTTCGGGCCCTCGTCCGCGGCAACGGCCTCGCGCAGTACGTCATTGGCCACCCGGGCCACCACGCGGATGTCCGGGTTGGCCTTCCGCGCCAGCAGCGCAATCTCCAGATTGGTCGCGTCGTCATCTCCGGCGCACACCACAGCCGACGCGGTGGCGACTCCCGCCCTGGCGAGTTCGGTCTTGACGCGGGCGCCGGCGAGTTCCGCATCGAGGAGCCTCGCGACGCCCGCGCCCGCCCTCTTCAGCTCGTCGACGATGGTCGACGCCAGCGCGTCATCACCGCTGACGATGATGCACTGGGTCATGACGTTTCACTCCTCCGCAAAACACGGTGTCCCTTCCCCTGAGCATTGATCTGGACTGGTGGCTTCACGCGTCCGGCCGGGCAGTGACGCGAAACCGATGTGGCACAAGCACTTACTTTGCCGAGACGGATATCGCGCGCTACTCCAAGGAAATGACGATCGAATTCGATGCTAACAGACAGATTCAGGATGCGGCGCGCACGAACTCGTCTGTCCCGCAGATGAAGCGCACCGCGACGCAGCATTTCGGGCTCTGAATCAACTGGAGCACAGGAGAACTCAATTTCTACAAGCGCGGATTGTGTCAAATGGTATAAAGGAAGTGATGCGATGGCACCCAGAAGGGCTGCTGTACAACACCTTTGATTTATCTGTGCGTTTACTGTCGATCTCGGACCACCCGCGCGCAACCTGCTATTGGGCGAAGTGCCTTACCTCTCAACGGTGTTGACGCGGAGCGCCAATCCACTCGAAATCCGAGCCTTTATTACCAATGGCGTCATATTTGTTACGTGCAAGTCAACCGCTGAGAGTGTGCTGGCAGTTCTTCTGGTAATTTCCTGTGTTTATCGATGCTGGCCTGATAAGGCGGGGCGACAAAAACAATTGCGGCAGATACGCTTTCGGCGAAGCGGCATGGCTTGCCACTAAGGGGTTCACGTATGGGGGAAGGAATATGTTCTGTGCCAGCATCTTTGGCTGATAGGCGTCCTGTCGAGCACAGGGCATGGTCATCGCTGTCCGACGTGTGCAAGCGGGGCTTCCTCGGCAAGCCCTTGATCAACTCGCAGCTCGAGCACGAGAAGCTGTCCAACCCGGTTGCGCTCGGGGTGCTGTCACCCGACGCGATCTCCTCGACCGCATACGGGTCCGAGCAGATCATGATCGAACTGTTGCCGGCAGCGGGGATGGCCGCGTTCGCACTGCTGCTGCCGATCACCGGCGTCATCCTCTTGATCCTGGTGTTGGTCGCCGCGTCCTATCGGCAAGTTGTCATGGTCTATACGCGGTCCGGCGGATCGTACGTGGTCGCACGCGAGAACTTCGGTCCTCGGGTGGCGCAGGTCGCCGCCGCGGCGCTGCTGATCGACTACGTGGTCACGGTCGCGGTGCAATGCGCTGCCGGGACGGTCGCGGTGGCATCGGCGTTGCCGGTGCTGGGCCCCTACAGCCTCGAGATCACCGTCGGCATGGTGTTGTTGATGTGCTTTGCGAACCTGCGCGGTCTGCGCGAAGCGGGGGCCCGTTTCGCGGTGCCCACCTACGCGTTCGTGGCCATGGTGTCGCTGACCATCGTTGTCGGGGTCATCCGCGAGCTTTGCGGAAACCTGCCGACATACGATGCCCAGCACATCGCCGGAGCGGTGCCGGTTCACCAGGGCGGCGGATTGGTGATGGGCGCGACGGTTCTGATCGTGTTGCGCGCGTTCGCCAACGGTGGCTCGTCACTGACCGGAGTCGAAGCCATATCGAACACAGTCACCACCTTCCGCAAGCCGGAAGGCATCAACGCCCGGCGAGTGATGACGATCATGGCCTGCATCCTCGCGTTCTTGCTTGCGGGCGTGGCGTGGCTGACCCACGTGACCCATGCCGTCCCGTACACCGACGGATACCCGTCCATGTTGTCCGAGATCGCGCGGGCGGTCTTCGGGCACGGCGCGATCGGCGGTGTGCTCTACGCGTTGGTGCAGGCGTCGACCGCGGCGATCCTCTATACCGGTGGCAACACCAGCTTCAACGGCTTCCCCGCGCTGGCGAGTTTCGTTGCCGGAGACCGGTTTTTACCGCGTCCGCTGATGAAACGCGGCCATCGCCTGGTCTTCTCCAACGGCATCATCGCCCTGACCGCCCTGTCGATCGCGTTGCTCCTCATCACCGGGGGCTCGGTTGATGCGTTGGTGCCCTTCTACGCGATCGGCGTGTTCACCGGATTCTCGATGGCCGGCTATGGGATGACGAAGCATTTTCTGAGCACGCGCGGCCCAGGTTGGCGGCGCAAGGTGGTGGTCAATTTCTCCGCCGGGATCCTGTCGACCGTCGTGGTGGGGATCTTCGCGGTCGCCAAATTCAGCGAGGGCGCCTGGCTCATCGTTGTCGTCTTCCCGCTGCTGGTGCTCGCGCTGATGCGACTGAACCGGCAGTACCGCGCGGAGGCTTCCGTGCTGGAGATGTCACGCACGGAAAAGCCGGTGCTGGCCCGCTACACCCGGCACCGGGTCTTGGTCTTCGTGGACGCCATCGACCTCGCGGAGGTCGAAGCGCTGCGGTATGGGAATGGACTGCACGCCGACGAGCTGACCGTCGTGCATTTTGTGATCGACGACGATCATGCCGCCCGGCTGCAGAAGCGTTGGGAGGTCTTCGAACACGACACCCCGCTCCGTTTGGTGGCCTGTCCCGATCGGCACCTGGGCCGCGCGGCACACGAGTTGGTTCTGCAGCTGCTCAAGGAGCATCCGGACACCAAGGCGACGGTGCTGCTGCCACGCCGAACTTATTCGCCGCTCGTCGGCCGACTGCTGCACGATCGCACGGCAGACAAGATCGCCCGCGCCGTCAGCCGCATTCCGGGTGCGGTCGCGCAGATCGTGCCCTATGACATCGAGTCCCGCATCGCGGAGGTCACCCGCGCGGGATGACGTTATCCGGTCTCGAGTTGGCCCGGTCCTTGTCCAAATGTCTTGAAAGCCCGCGAGGAAGGGATGCTGTGACGCAGCCGAGTGGCGGGATACCGCTCTCCATTACCGACAAGTGCAAGCGAATTTTCCTGGGACAGCCGCTCACCACCGATCAGCTGGACGGGGAGAGGTTGTCGAATCCCGTTGCACTCGGCGCGCTCTCACCCGACGCGATTTCCTCGACCGCGTACGGCACCGAGCAGATCATGATCGAACTGCTGCCGGCGGCCGGGATGGCGGCTTTCGCGTTGGTCCTTCCGATCACCGGGGTCATCCTGGTGGTCCTCGCGTTGGTGGCCGCGTCGTACCGCCAGGTGGTCATGATCTACACGCGGGCCGGTGGGTCCTACACGGTCGCGCGGGAGAACTTCGGTCCACGCGTGGCGCAGGTCGCGGCGGCCGCGCTGCTCATCGATTACGTGGTCACCGTGGCGGTGCAGCCCGCGGCCGCGACGGTGGCGGTGGTGTCGGCGATCCCTCAGCTGCGGCCCTATCACCTGGAGATCACGCTGGCGGCGGTGGTCCTGATCTGCCTGGCCAACCTGCGCGGGCTACGACGGTCGGGGCGCACGTTCGCGATGACGACCTACGCGTTCGTCGGCATGATCACCGTGACGATCCTGACCGGATTCGTTCGTGAAATGATCTGGGGATTGCCGAGATACGAACCGCAGCACATCGCAGGCGCGGTGCCGGTGCATCAGGGCAGCGGGCTGGTGATGGGCGCGACCATCCTGATTGTGTTGCGCGCGTTCGCAAACGGCGGCACCTCACTGACCGGTCTCGAGGCGGTGTCCAACACCGTCAACGTCTTCCAGGAACCCCGGGGTGTCAACGCCCGTCGGGTCCTGACGCGGATGGCCTGCATCCTCGGCTTCCTGCTCGCGGGCGTGGCGTGGCTGACGCACGTCACCCACGCCACGCCCTATCGCGATGAATACCCGTCGATGCTGTCCGAGATCGCCCGGGCGGTGTTCGGCCACGGGGTGATCGGGAATGCCCTGTACTTCCTGGTGCAGGCGTCGACCGCGGCGATCCTGTTCACGGGTTGCAACACCAGCTTCAACGGCTTCCCCGCGCTGGCGAGTTTCGTTGCCGAGGACCGCTTCTTGCCTCGCCCTCTGACCAAACGCGGCCATCGCCTGGTGTTCTCGAACGGGATCTTCGTGCTGACCGCGCTGGCGATGGTGCTGCTCGTCATCACCGAAGCCAAGGTGAGCGCGCTGGTGCCGTTCTTCGCGATCGGCGTGTTCACCGCGTTCGCGATGGCCGGCTACGGCATGGCCAAGCATCATCTGACCCGGCGCGGGCAGGGATGGCGATTCAAGCTGGCGGTGAATCTGTCGGCGGGAATCATGTCGACGATCGTGGTGGGAATCTTCGTGGTGGCCAAGTTCACCGAGGGCGCCTGGCTCATCGTCGTCATCTTCCCCTTGCTGGTGCTGGCCTTGATGCGGCTGAACCGGAAGTACCGCGACGAGGCGTCCGTGCTGGAGATGTCGCGCACGGAAGACCTCGACCTGGCGCGGCATCCGCGACTGCAGGTGCTGGTGTTCGTGGACACCATCGACCTGGCCGAGATCGAGGCGGTTCGCCTCGGCTACGGCCTGCACGCCGACGAGCTCACCGCGGTGCACTTCGTGATCGACGTCGACCATGCCGTCCGGCTGCGCGAGCGCTGGGATCGCTTCGAGCACCACACCCCGCTGTGGCTGATCAACTGTCCGGACCGTCATCTGAGCCGGGCCGCGCACGAATTGGTGCTGCGCGTGCTGAAGGATCACCCGGACACCAGGGTGACGGTGCTGTTGCCGCGCCGCACCTATTCGCCGCTGTTGGGCCGGCTGCTGCACGACCGCACGGCGGACAAGATGGCGCGTGTCGTCAGCCGCGTTCGGGGTGCGACGGCGATCATCGTGCCCTACGACATCGAGTCACGGATCGCGCGGGTGGCCCCCGCCGACGTTGATTCTCGCGCCGCCGAAGTGGTTGATCCGGTGCCGGCTGCTACGGGATGAGGATGATGACGACCCGCAGTGCCGCTACTCGGACAGCGTCGCCCGGATGCACACGGTGACATACGGCAGCGCCAGCCCGGTGGAATTCGCCAGCGCCGGATGGGTGGCCAGCAACTCGCGCACCTGCTCCAGGGTCCTGGTGCGGACCTCGGTCGGTGAGGTGATGCAGTAGCTGCGCGATGCGACCAGATCGATCAAGGCTTGCGGCGTAAGGTAATTCGTCCACTCGACCTGGTGGCGCTGCGGCTCGGTGAACGACTCGGACAGCGTGACGTCGAAACGGCCCCGGTCGCCGTCGGAGCCGATGATGTCGCCCAGCTCCCGCACCCAGCCCAGCCGCTCGTCGCGGGTGTTCCACACCAGGCCCAGCCGGCCACCCGGCCGCAGCACGCGGGCAATCTCGGGAATGGCGCGCTCGGGGTCCACCCAATGCCACGCCTGCGCGACCAGCACGACGTCGACGCTGTTGTCCGGCAACGGGATTCCCTCCGCGGTGCCCAGCAGCGCCCGGGTCTCCGGCAGCGAGGTGCGCAGCACTTCCAGCATGTCGGGAATCGGGTCGACGGCCACCACGTCCAGCCCGCGCTCCACCAGCCGGGTGGTCAGCTTGCCGGTGCCCGCACCCAGGTCCAGCACCTGGCGCGCGCCGCGCGGCAACAGCCAGTCGATTGCCTCTGGGGGGTAGGAGGGGCGTCCCCGCTCGTAGGCCGCGGCCGCCGAACCGAACGACAGGGAGCGGTCGTGGCGAGAGCGGGTCACCGCCGGCACGCGCCTTCGCCGTCCGCCGAGCCGGCAAGATCCAACGTCTTGCGGATCAGCTCGCCGACCGCCTCGGATTCCACCAGGAAGCCGTCGTGCCCGCAGATGGAGTCGACAACGTGCAGACCGCTGCAGCCCGGCAGCAGCTCGGCGAGCTCCTCCTGCAAGCGCAGCGGGTAGAGCCGGTCGGAGGTGATGCCGCCGACCACGGCCGGCACCGGGCAACCGCTGAGGGCCTTGCGCACCCCGCCGCGGCCGCGGCCGACGTCGTGGCTGTTGAGCGCCTCGGTCAGCGTCACGTAGCTGCCCGCGTCAAAGCGGGCCAGCAGCTTGTCGCCCTGATGCTCGAGGTAACTCTGTACGGCATACCGGCTGTCCTCGACGCCCTGCTTGTCGTTGCCGAACCGGGTGTCGAGCTCCGCCTCCCCGCGGTAGGTCAGGTGCGCGAAGCGGCGGGCGATGGTCAGGCCGGTGTCCGGGGTGCGGCCGGTGCCGTGGTAGTCGCCGCCCTGCCAGTTCGGGTCGGCCTTGATGGCCGCGATCTGCGTGGTCTGCGTGCCGATCTGGTCCGCGGTCGCGCGCGCGCCGACCGCCAGCAGCAGGCCGGCGCGGACCCGGCTGGGGTGACCGACCATCCACTCCAAAGCCCTTGCGCCGCCCATGGATCCGCCGACCACTGCGGCCACCTCGTCGATCCCGAGCGCCGCCAGCGCGGCGATGTCGGCCTCCACCTGGTCGCGCACCGAAATCATCGGAAACCGTGAGCCCCAAGGCTTTCCGTCCCGCGCCAGCGAGCTCGGTCCGGTCGAACCGCGGCAACCGCCCAGCACGTTGGTGGCCACGGCGCACCAGCGGTTCGTGTCGATCGGCGCGCCGGGCCCGGCCACCCCGTCCCACCAGCCGCCGGTGGGATGCCCGGGTCCGGCGGGGCCGGTGATGTGCGAGTCGCCGGTCAGCGCGTGCAGCACGACCACCACGTTGTCGCGGGTCGGCGACAGCTCACCCCAGCGCTGAACCGCGATGCAGACATCCTCGATCACCGCGCCGCTCTCGGTGGTCAGCGAGCCGATGTGTACCAGGCCGATCTCGCCTTCGGCGGGCAGCGTCTGGGTTCCGACGTCGGAGATCGTCATCGCCGGGGCCCTTAGAACGCCGCCACGGCTTGCGGGTCGGCGCCCGAGGTTTGCGCGTCCGCACCGTACTTGCGCGCCGCGGCGAACCCCAGCTCCAGGTCGGCAAGGATGTCGTCGATGCCCTCGATGCCGACGGCCAGCCGCACCAGTCCCGGGCTGACCCCGGTGCTCAACTGCTCGGCCGGGCTCAGCTGCGCGTGGGTGGTGGACGCCGGGTGGATCACCAGCGAGCGCACATCGCCGATGTTGGCGACGTGGCTGTGCAGCTTCAGGGCGTTCACGAACGCCTTGCCGGCCTCGACGCCGCCGGCCAGCTCGAAGGCCAGCACCGCACCGGTTCCCTTGGGCGCCAGCTTCTTCGCCCGCTCGTGCCACGGCGAGCTGGGCAGCCCCGCGTAGTTCACCGACAGCACGCCGTCGTGGCCGGCCAGGTACTCGGCCACCCGTTGCGCGTTGGCGACGTGGCGCTCCATGCGCAGGCTCAGCGTTTCGATGCCCTGGGCCACCAGGAACGCGTTGAACGGCGAGGCCGCGGAGCCGAGGTCGCGCAGCAGCTGCACGCGCGCCTTGAGCGCATACGCCGGCGGCCCGAGCTCGGCGAACACCACGCCGTGGTAGCTGGGATCGGGCGTGGTGAATCCGGGGAAGCGGCCCTGCGTCCAGTCGAAGGTGCCGCCGTCGACGATGACGCCGGCGATCGCCGAGCCGTGACCGCCGAGGTACTTGGTGGCCGAGTGCACCACGATGTCGGCGCCGTGCTTGAACGGCTGGATCAGATAGGGCGTGGCGATGGTGTTGTCGACGATCAGCGGTATCCCGTTGGCGTGCGCGACGCCGGCCACCCCGGGAATGTCCAGCACGTCGATCTGCGGGTTCGAGATGGTCTCGCCGAAGAACGCCTTGGTGTTCGGTCGCACCGCGGCCTGCCAGGAATCCAGGTCGTCGGGGTCGTCGACGAAGCTGACCTCGATGCCGAGCTTGGCCAGCGAATAGTGGAACAGGTTGTACGTGCCGCCGTAGAGCCGCGGGCTGGAGACGATGTGATCCCCGGCACACGCGAGGTTCAATATGGCGAAGGTCTCAGCGGCCTGCCCGGAGCTCAGGAAGAGCGCGGCCACACCGCCCTCGAGCGCGGCGATGCGTTGCTCGACGACGTCGGTGGTCGGGTTGCCGATCCGGGTATAGATGTTGCCCGGAACCTCCAGACCGAACAGGGCGGCGGCGTGGGTGGTGTCGTCGAAGACGTACGACGTGGTCTGGTAGATCGGCAGGGCCCGGGCGTTGGTCGCCGGGTCCGGGTGCTGACCGGCGTGCACCTGCTTGGTGTCGAAGGACCAATTCGCACTCGGATCACTGTTGTCGTCGCTCATGGAAAGCTTCCCCTGTCTGGCTCAGGGGCCCGTCATGGCGGACCCGCGCTTGCCGGATAGCCGCTGCTATGGCTACTCAACCTGGTCATCACCCGGGGCACCCCACCGCGGTTGGAGGGTTGCCGGCCAGCAAGCCGGGGCTTGATGCTGGCGCTCATGACCAATACGAAGATTAGCTTACTGTGCCGACTTCGTGCCAATGGCAGGTCGACACCTGCCCAAACGCCCTTGATAACGTGGCAGGAAGAACGCTGAGCCCCCCAGAGATCTGACCGATTCGAAGATTTTTCACGCCGGGAGAGGGACCGTGAGCGCCGAACAGCCGACCGTCATCTACACACTGACCGACGAGGCGCCGTTGCTGGCGACCTACGCGTTCCTCCCGATCGTGCGCGCCTTCGCCGAGCCGGCGGGCATCCAGATCAAGACCAGCGACATCTCCGTCGCCGCCCGGATCCTCGCCGAGTTCCCCGAGCACCTGACCGAAGAACAGCGGGTCCCGGACAACCTGGGGGAGCTGGGCCGGCTGACGCAGCTGCCCGACACGAACATCATCAAGCTGCCGAACATCAGCGCCTCGGTGCCCCAGCTGATCGCCGCCGTCAAGGAACTGCAGGGCAAGGGCTTCAAGGTTCCGGACTTCCCGCAGAGCCCGAAGACCGACGAGGAGAAGGAAATTCGCGCCCGCTACGGCAAATGCCTGGGCAGCGCGGTCAATCCGGTACTGCGCCAGGGCAACTCGGACCGGCGCGCGCCCAAGGCCGTCAAGGAGTACGCCCGCAGGCATCCGCACAGCATGGGGGAGTGGTCGCCGGCCTCGCGCACCCACGTCGCGACCATGCGGCACGGCGACTTCTACCACGGCGAGAAGTCGATGACGCTGGACCGCGCGCGCAACGTGAAGATGGTGCTGGAGACCAAGGGCGGGAAGACCCTCGAGCTCAAGCCCAAAGTCGAGCTCCGCGAAGGCGACGTGATCGACAGCATGTTCATGAGCAAGAAGGCCCTGGTCGAGTTCTACGAGGAACAGATGCAGGACGCCTACGAGACGGGAGTGATGTTCTCACTGCACGTCAAGGCGACGATGATGAAGGTCTCGCACCCGATCGTCTTCGGCCACGCCGTCAAGGTCTTCTACAAGGACGCCTTCGCCAAGCACCAGGAGCTGTTCGACGAGCTCGGCGTCGACGTCAACAACGGATTGGTCGATCTCTACAGCAAGATCGAGTCGCTGCCCGCCTCGCTGCACGAGGAGATCATCCGCGACCTGCACGCCTGCCACGAACATCGCCCCGAGCTGGCCATGGTCGATTCGGCCAAGGGCATCACCAACTTTCACTCGCCCAGCGACGTGATCGTGGATGCCTCGATGCCGGCGATGATCCGGGCGGGCGGCAAGATGTGGGGCGCCGACGGACGGCAGAAGGACACCAAGGCCGTCAACCCCGAGTCGACGTTCTCCCGCATCTACCAGGAGATCATCAACTTCTGTAAAACCCACGGGCAGTTCGACCCGACCACGATGGGCACCGTGCCCAACGTCGGCCTGATGGCGCAGCAGGCCGAAGAGTACGGGTCGCACGACAAGACGTTCGAAGTCCCCGAAGACGGCGTCGCCAACATCGTCGATCTCGACACCGGGGAAGTCCTGCTCACGCAGAACGTCGAGTCCGGCGACATCTGGCGGATGCCCATCGTCACCGACGAAGCGATCCGCGACTGGGTCAAGCTGGCCGTCAACCGGGCGCGGAATTCGGGCATGACGGTGGTGTTCTGGCTGGACACCGAACGCCCGCACGAAGTCGAGCTGCGCAAGAAGGTCAAGGAGTACCTCAAGGAGCACGACACCGAGGACCTGGACATCAACATCATGCCGCAGGTTTGGGCCATGCGGTACACGCTGGAGCGCGCGATGCGCGGGCAGGACACCATCGCCGCGACCGGAAACATCCTGCGCGACTACCTCACCGACCTGTTCCCGATCCTGGAACTGGGCACCAGCGCCAAGATGCTGTCCATCGTGCCGTTGATGGCCGGCGGCGGAATGTACGAAACGGGGGCCGGCGGTTCGGCGCCGAAGCATGTCCACCAGCTGCTCGAGGAGAATCACCTGCGCTGGGACTCCCTCGGTGAATTCCTCGCTCTGGGAGCGTGTTTCGAAGACATCGGGATCAAGACCGACAACGAGCGCGCCAAGATCCTGGGCAAGACGCTCGATGCCGCCATCGGCAAGCTGCTGGAGAACAACAAGAGTCCGTCGCGCAAGGCCGGCGAACTCGACAACCGCGGCAGCCAGTTCTACCTGGCGCTGTACTGGGCGCAGGAACTCGCGCAATCCGACGACGAAGAGCTGCGCGAGCACTTCGCCGCGCTGGCCAAGTCGTTGGGCGAGAACGAGGACACGATCGTGGCCGAGCTCGCCGAGGCGCAGGGCGAGGCGGTCGACATCGGTGGCTACTACTACCCGGACAGCGAGAAGACGACTGCAGTGATGCGGCCGAGCAAGACGTTCAATGAAGCGCTGGCCGCTTCGCAAGGCTCGTAGGGTTAGGGCCGCCAAGAGAAAGTCGGGCTCGATATGTCAGGCGAACACAAGATCAAAGTCAAAGGGCCCGTAGTCGAGCTCGACGGTGACGAGATGACCCGCGTCATCTGGAAGTTCATCAAGGACATGCTGATCCTGCCGCATCTCGACATCAACCTGGACTACTACGACCTTGGCATCGAGAACCGTGACCGCACCAACGATCAGGTGACGATCGACGCCGCCTACGCCATCAAGAAGCACGGGGTGGGCGTCAAGTGCGCCACCATCACCCCCGACGAGGCCCGCGTCTCCGAATTCAACCTGAAGAAGATGTGGCTGTCACCCAACGGCACGATCCGGAACATCCTGGGCGGCACCATCTTTCGCGAGCCGATCGTGATCTCCAACGTGCCGCGCCTGGTGCCGGGCTGGACCAAGCCGATCGTCATCGGCCGGCACGCATTCGGCGACCAATACCGCGCGACGAACTTCAAGGTCGACAAGCCGGGCACCGTCTCGATCACGTTCACACCGTCGGACGGCAGCAAGCCGATGGTGCACGAGGTGGTGTCCATCCCCGAGGACGGCGGCGTCGTGATGGGGATGTACAACTTCAAGGAATCCGTCCGGGACTTCGCGCGCGCCTCGCTCGCCTACGGCCTGAACGCCAAGTGGCCGGTGTACCTGTCCACCAAGAACACCATCCTCAAGGCCTACGACGGCATGTTCAAGGACGAGTTCCAGCGCATCTACGACGAGGAGTTCAAGGACAAGTTCGAGGCCGAGGGGCTGACCTACGAGCACCGGCTGATCGACGACATGGTGGCGGCCTGCCTCAAGTGGGAGGGCGGCTACGTGTGGGCCTGCAAGAACTACGACGGCGACGTCCAGTCCGACCTGGTCGCGCAGGGCTACGGATCCCTGGGGCTGATGACGTCGGTGCTGATGACCGCCGACGGCAAGACGGTCGAGGCGGAGGCCGCGCACGGCACCGTCACCCGGCACTTCCGCCAGTACCAGGCCGGCAAGCCGACGTCGACGAACCCGATCGCCTCGATCTTCGCCTGGACGCGCGGGCTGCAGCACCGCGGCAAGCTCGACGACACCCCGGAGGTGATCGAGTTCGCCCAGACGCTGGAGAACGTGGTGGTCGAGACGGTGGAGAGCGGGAAGATGACCAAGGACCTGGCCATCCTCATCGGCCCCGACCAGGAATGGCAGCAGAGCGAGGAGTTCCTCAACTCGATCGCCGAGAACCTGGAAAAGAAGCTGGCTAACTAGCCGAGGGGTTGGCGCCGCGGCTCGCGGTAGTGCACTCGTCGAGGAAGTCGGTGATCAGTTCGGCGACGCGCTCGGGCGCCTCGAACATCGGGATGTGCCCCACGCCGTCGAGCTTGGTGACCTGGTGGTCGTCGGGCAAATGGGTGGTGAAATGCCTGCTGAACCGGGGTGCGGGCACAATCCGGTCCTTCTCGCAGATGACCAGGTGCGCCGGGACGGCGTTTTCGGCCAGCTCCTGCAGGCCGTGCAGCAGCAGCGACTTGACCAGCAGCTGGAAGTAGGCCGGGCAGTGGGCGACGTCGTCGATGCAGCCCAGCAGTTGGTCGTCGCTCACCCCGTCGGGCCGGGCGCTGATCGCGTAGGTGGCCAGCTGGCGGCTGAACGGCAGGCGCATCACCTTCGGGCCGAACAGCCACGCCAGCACCAGCAGCGGAATGCCCAGGATGAACTTGGCGATCACCTCGAACTTGGCCGGGCTCCAGCGCGTCCACCCGCCGGCCGGGGCGATGCCCATGACGCTGCGCGCACGGCCGCGCCGCTCGAGTTCGAACGCGACCCAGCCGCCCAGCGAGTTGCCCACGATGTGGGCGGTGTCCCAGCCCAGCTGGTCCATCTGCTGTTCCACGTGGTCGGCCAGGACCGCGGAGGACAGAAACCAGGTGCCGGCGGAGGGGCCGCCGTTGTGGCCGGCCATCGTCGGTGCGAACACCTCGTACCGCCCGGTGTCGGCCAACCGCCGGGCGACGTCCTCCCATACCGCCTGGGACAGCAGGAATGGGTGCAGCATCAGGACGGGCTCGCCCGACCCGAGGTGGATCGGTGGCCGCGTCCCCGTGTTGGTGTTCGTCCTCTTGCTCCCCATACCGCCGACACTAAATGCGGTACCGCCGGTACCGCAAGCGAGCGCGCAGCGCCCCCGCCCGCGCGCGAACGTGAAGCTGGCCGCACACTCGGCGACGAGTGTGAAGCTGGCCGCACACTCGGCGGCGGCAGGTGCCCCGAAAGACCCGCGTGAAAAGATCGGTGCATCATGAGCACCGCTACCGGATCCCGCCGGATTTTCTCCGGCGTGCAGCCCACCTCCGATTCGCTCCACCTGGGGAACGCCCTGGGTGCCATCACCCAGTGGGTCGCGCTGCAGGACGACCACGAGCCCTTCTTCTGCGTGGTCGACCTGCACGCCATCACCATCCCCCAGGATCCCGGCGCGCTGCGCCGCCGGACCTTGGCCACCGCCGCCCAATATCTGGCGCTCGGCATCGACCCCGCCCGCAGCACGATCTTCGTGCAGAGCCACGTGCCCGCCCACTCCCAGCTGGCCTGGGTGCTGGGCTGCTTCACCGGCTTCGGGCAGGCGTCGCGGATGACGCAGTTCAAAGACAAGTCGGCCCGCCAGGGCGGCGACTCCACCACCGTGGGCCTGTTCACCTATCCGGTGTTGCAGGCCGCCGACGTGCTGGCCTACGACGCCGAGCTGGTGCCGGTGGGTGAGGATCAGC
>NZ_LZKF01000226.1:0-2831 GCF_001672665.1 Mycobacterium sp. E2238
CGTCGCCGGCATAGAGTGCGTTGGCTTCCGGCAGGTACGCTACCACGGTGTTGGTGGCGACCTTCTGACCCGGCCCCCAGCTGCCCGCTCCGTTGATCAACCCGGGCGGCACGGGCGGCAGCGGCATCACGGGAGGTAGCCAGAATTGAGCAGCGTCTTCAATTTCGGAAAACCGCGGCCCCGGACGGTCATCGGCGTGCTGGTGGTACTGCTCGCCCTGTTCGCCGGCGCCCTCGGCTGGCGGCTCTATCAGAAGGTCGCCACCAACACCGTGGTCGCGTACCTGCCGGAAGCCAACGCACTCTATGCCGGCGACGAGGTCCAAATCATGGGCATTCGCGTGGGATCGATCGACAAGATCGAGCTGGCCGGCGACAAGATAAAAGTGACGTTTCACTACGACAACAAGTACAAGGTGCCCGCGAACGCGTTCGCCGTCATCGTGACCCCCACCGTGGTGGCGACGCGCAGCATCCAGTTGGAGCCGCCCTATAACGGTGGTCCGGTCATGGGCGACAACGCCGTCATCCCCATCGAGCACACACAGGTTCCGACAGAGTTCGACGAAACGCGCGAGAGTCTCGCCAATGTCGTCTCCAAACTCGGGCCGACACCCGAGCAACCCAAGGGCCCCCTCGGTGAGGCCATCGAGTCGTTCGCCGACGGGCTGGCCGGCAAGGGCAAGCAGATCAACACCACGCTGAACAGCCTGTCGCGGTCGTTGACCGCGCTGAACGAGGGCCGTGGTGACTTCTTCGCGGTGATTCACAGCCTGGCGCTATTCGTCAGCGCCCTGCACAAGGACGACGAGCAATTCGTTGCGCTGAACAACAACCTGGCCCAATTCAGCGATAGGTTCACTGGGCCTGACAGGGACCTCGCCAATGCGATCCAACAGCTCGACGGCCTGCTCTCCACAGTGAGCCCGTTCTTGACCAAGAACCGCGACGTACTCGCGCACGACGTCGACAACCTCGCCACCCTGACCACCGCCCTGGCCCAACCCGACCCACTGAACGGTTCGGAGACCGCCTTGCACGTCCTGCCGACGTTGGAGACCAACCTCGGCCAGATTTACCACCCGTCGCACGGCGCACTCATGTCCATCCCGGCGATCCCCAACTTCGCCAACCCAATGCAGTTCTTCTGCAGCATGATTCAGGCCGGTAGCCGACTGGGCTATCAAGAGTCCGCCGAGCTGTGTGCGCAATACCTCGCGCCCATCCTCGATGCGGTCAAGTTCAACTACCTGCCCTTCGGGACGAACCTGTTCAGCACCGCCGAGACGCTCCCCAAAGAAGTCGCCTACTCCGAGCCGCGGCTGCACCCGCCCACCGGGTACAAAGACACCACCGTGCCCGGCATCTGGGTGCCCGACACCCCGTTCTCGCACCGCAACACCCAACCCGGCTGGGTGGTCGCGCCGGGCATGCAAGGCACCCAGGTGGGGCCCATCACCGGCGGCCTGTTGACCCCCGAATCCCTGGCCGAACTGATGGGCGGCCCCGACACCGGGCCCCCGCCCCCGGGGCCGCCGAACCCACCCGGGCCGCCGAACGCCTACGACGAACACCCCGTGGTGCCACCCATCGGTCTGCAGGCCCCCCAGGTGCCGATCCCGCCACCGGCGCCCGGACCGGGTGTGATCCCTGGTCCGGTTGCACCGACGCCCGCGCCTGCTGGATCACCGCCGCCCGCCGCGTCGGCCGGGTCGACAGGCCCGGGCTCATGAGGCGCGCGACGAGCGCGCTGCGCGCGAGGAGCAAGCCGAACCGACGGACCCCGCGGGGCGCGACGAGCGCGCTGCGCGCGCCGCTGGCGCTCCTGATGGCTGCCCTCGCGCTGACGTCGTGCGCGAACTGGCGCGGAATCGCCAATCTGCCCATGCCCGGCGGTCCCGGCACCGGATCCGGCTCCTACACCCTCTACGTGCAGATCCCCGACGCGCTGGCGATGAACAACAACAGCAGGGTGCAAGTGGCCGATGTCTTTGTCGGCACGGTGCGCGCGATCGAACTGAAGAACTGGGTCGCGACCCTGACGCTACATATGGACAAGAACATCAAGTTACCCAAGAACGCGACCGCCAAGATCGGGCAAATCACCCTCCTGGGTTCTCAGCATCTGGAACTGGCCGTGCCGTCCAACCCGTCCCCCGAGCTGCTGAAGGACGGCGACACCATCCCGCTGCAAAATTCGTCCGCTTACCCCACGATCGAGCAGACGCTGGCCAGCCTCGCCTTCATCGTGCGCGGCGGCGGCATCCCGAACCTGGAAGTGCTCGAGAATGAGGTCTACAACGCCGTGAACGGGCGGGCCGAGCAGATCCGTGCCTCCCTCGACAAGCTGGACACCTTCACCGCCCAACTCGATGAGCAACGCGATGACATCACCCGAGCCATCGATTCCACCGACCGGTTGCTGACGTATGTGGGTCCCCGCTCGGACGTTCTTGATCGGGTCCTGACCGAATTCCCGCCAGTTATCGAATATTTCGCGGACAAACAGAACCTGTTGGTCAACGCGGTCGATGCGACCGGCGCGCTCAGCGGAGTGTCCGACCAATACCTGTCCGCCTCGGTCAGCAACCTCCACCAGGATCTGCTCTCGCTGCAGTGCCCGTTGCGGGAACTCGGCCGCGCCTCACCGTATTTGATCCGTGCCCTCAAGCTGCTCCTGGCCCGGCCGTTTGACCTCGACGCCGTGCAGAAGGCGATCCGCGGTGACTACTACAACCTGTCGGTGACGCTGGACCTGACGATGAGCGCGGTCGACAACGCGGTCCTCACCGGGACCGGGTTCTCCGGAGCGCTACGCGCGCTCGAACAATC
>NZ_LZKF01000227.1:0-9693 GCF_001672665.1 Mycobacterium sp. E2238
CGCGTTCGTTCCGTTTTTCCCCCTGGGGGCCGCCTTCATGCGACCCAACCCGGTACTCACTCACCAACTCGTGGTCGACGCCGCCGAGCGGCTGGGGCATACGCCGGCGCAGATCGCGTTGGCGTGGACGCTGAGCCTGGCGCCCAACGTGCTGCTGATCCCGGGGACGTCGTCGGTGCGACACCTCGAGGAGAACCTGGACGCCGCGTCCATCGAACTCGACGGCGACGTGCGCGAGGGGCTGAACGCGGTCGCTGCCTAAGTTTCGCCGAACGTGCACTCAGGGCGAAGAAATCGCCGAATTCCCGCCATGGTTGCACGTTCGGCGCGGACCGGGGGCTATTTGAGCTCGGCCGACGACAGGCCAAGCAGGCGGCGGGCGACCACCAACTGCTGGATCTGCTGGGTGCCCTCGAAGATGTCCAGGATCTTGGAGTCGCGCGCCCACTTCTCCAGCATCGATTGCTCGGAATAGCCTGCGGTGCCGGCCAATTCGACAGTCCTGAGGGTGACGTCGCTGGCCATCCGGCCGGCCTTGGCCTTACTCATCGACGCCTCTTTGGAGTTGGGGATCTTGTTGTCGGCCTGCCACGCCGCACGTAGCGCCAGCAGGTAGGCGGCCTCCCAGTCGGCCTCCATCCGCAGGAACTCGGCCGCCGCGGCGCTCTGGGCGTGTGACGGTTTGTCGTAGGAGATCTCCACCCCGGCCTCGGTGAGGATCTTGCGGATTTCCTCCAGGGCGGCGCGCCCGACGCCGATGGCCATGGCGGCCACAATCGGCCGGGTGTTGTCGAACGTCTCCATCACGCCGGAAAAGCCTTTGCCGACTTCGATTTCCGGGTTCCCCAGCAGATTCTCCTTGGGGATGCGGACGTTGTCGAACCGGATCGCCGCGGTGTCGGAGCCTTTGATGCCGAGCTTGCGTTCGAGCCGTTCGACCGTGACGCCGGGGTGCTCGCGCGGGACGATGAACGACTTGATCGCCGCGCGCCCCTGCGACTTGTCCAGCGTGGCCCACACCACGATGTGGGTGGCGCGCGAACCGGCGGTGACATAGATCTTTTCGCCGTTGATCACGTACTCGTCGCCGTCCAGCTTGGCGGTGGTCGATACCGCCGCCGAGTCAGAGCCGAAGCCCGGTTCGGTGATGGCCATCGCCGCCCACACCTTGCCCAGGCGTTCCAGCTGTTCTTCGGTGGCGACGGCGGAGATGGCCGCGTTGCCCAAGCCCTGATAGGGGACCGACAACATCATCGCGACGTCGCCCCAGCAAGCCTCCAAGGTCTGCAGCAGGGCGGCCATGTTGGCGCCGTTGTGGTTCTGGTCCCTGTCTTGGTTTTCATCGCCCAGGTTGTCGGCCCCGGCGAATTCGATCGATTCCGAGGCGCCGGCGAACAGGTTGTACAGCGTGTCGAGTTCGACCGGGTAGGCGTGCTCCTTGAGGTCGTACTTGCGCGCGATCGGCCGCATCAGCTCCGCCGCGCCCTGATGAGTCTTGACGACGACCGCTTGCAGCTTGCGGGGCAGTTCCAGATTGATTGCCATGGTTGAACTTTCAGCTCGTGTTAGATGACTACGACGCCCTCGGCGACGCCGATGGCCCGCAGGTCGCGATACCAACGCTCGACCGGGTGTTCTTTGGTGAAGCCGTGGCCGCCGAGCAACTGCACGCCGTCCAGGCCTATCTGCATGCCCTTGTCGGCGCCCAGCCGCTTGGCCAGCGCCGCCTCGCGAATGAATGGCAGGCCCTGTTCGGCCCGCGCCGCGCCGCGCCAGGTGATCAGTCGCAGCCCGTCCAGCTCGATCGCGATGTTGGCGCACATGAACGCCACGGCCTGACGATGCGCGATCGGCTCGCCGAAGGCCTCGCGCTCCTTCACGTAGGGCACGACGTAGTCGAGCACCGCGTGGGAGGTGCCCACCGCCAGCGCCGCCCAGCCCAGCCGGGACAGCGCGATGGCCTCCGAGTAGTCGTCATCGGTTGCCTCGTCCTCGCCCAGCCGCGCGCTCAGCGGGACGGTGACGCCGGACAGCTCGACGTGGCCCAGGGCCGCCGCTCGGATGCCCATGCTCGGATCCGCCTTGACGGTAAGGCCTTTCGTCGACGACTCGACGATGAACAGCGCGGGCCGCCCCTCCAGCTGCGCTCCGACGACGAACAACTCGGCGTCGGCCGCCGCCGGGACCAACGACTTCACGCCATCGAGGCGATAGCCGCTCGGCGTCCGCACCGCGGTGGTCTTCAGGCGGGTGGGGTCGAAGAGTGGTTGCGGCTCGGCGATCGCGACGCAGGCCTGGGGGACGTTCTCGCCGGCGAACTCGTGCAGATAGGTGGCCTGCTGGTCCGCGCTGCCCCAGTGGGTCAGCGCGGCGGCCACGCCCCCGGGGGCCAGGATCGGCAACGCGAGACCCATGTCGCCGTAGGCGAGCGCCTCGGCCACCAGCACGTTGGTCACGCTGGAGCGGTGCGCGGCGATGCCGTCGAAGTCCTCGGGGATGTTGATCGCGGTGATGCCCAACTCCGCTGCCTTGGCGATCAGGTCCGGTGGGTAGGTCGCCGCCTCGTCGGCGTCGTGCGCCGCGGGCCGCAGTACCTCCTCGGCGAATTCGCTGAGCGTCTCGACGATCATCTTCTGGTCGTCGTCGGGGGTCAGGTCGAAGTAGTCCTTGCCGCTCGACTTCAGCCGGGTCGGTCCGCCGCGCAGGTTCTGCAGCCGCTTGAACTCGCGGGACGCGGCGGCGGCGGTGGAGAAGACGGTCTTCGTGCCGTACTGCAGCCCCCGGTTGACCGGATCGCGCAGCCGGTACTTGTCCAGGAATTCCTGGCCCATCAGCGGGGTGAGCAGCGCGATGGCGATGTCGACGCCGGTGCGCTTGTGGGGTTGCAGCCCGATCCCGCTCTGCTGGTCTTTGCGTTTGCGACGCGAGCGGGCGGATTTCGAACTCTGTGTTGAACCGGAACCAGTGTCGGTCATGTCGGCAGCCTGTAGTAGTCGGGGCAGTGCGAATAAGCCTATCTTACTCCGGAGTAAGATAACAGAGAACAGTTGTTAACTAATTCACAGACCGCCGGCATCGAGAGCGCGAAGTACGAGTTCGTGCAGCGGCCCGTTGGTTGCCACCGCGCTGCCGCGGTGCGGCCCCGCGACGCCGTCCAGGCCGGTGAGCGTCCCGCCCGCCTCGCGCACCAGGATGTCGAGGGCCGCGAGGTCCCAGACGGACACCTCCGGTTCGGTGGCGATGTCGATCGCCCCCTCGGCCACCAGGCAATAGGAGAGGAAATCGCCGAAGGCGCGCACCCGCCACACGGCGTCGGTCAGCGAGATGAAGCGTTCCCGTAGGCCACGTTGCGCCCAACCGGACAGGCTGGAGAACGACAGGCTGGCCGAATCCAATTGTGTGACAGACGAAACCGAGAGCCGGCGGGGCGGCGCGCCGTTGACCGCGACGAAGGCGCCCTCGCCGTCCGCCGCCCACCACCGGCGCTGCAGGGCGGGGGCGCTGACGACGCCGACCGTGGGCACACCATCTTCGAGCAGTGCGATGAGACTGGCCCAGACCGGCACGCCGCGCACGAAGTTCTTGGTGCCGTCGATGGGGTCGATGATCCACTGGCGCCCGGTGAAAGTGGTCGTTCCGCCGAACTCCTCGCCGACGATGCTGTCGTGCGGCCGCTCGCGGCCCAGCGTCTCCCGCAGCTCGGTCTCCACCGCGCGGTCGGCGTCGGTGACCGGGGTCAGGTCCGGCTTGGTGTCAACGCGCAGGTCGAGGGCCCCGAACCGCGCCGACGTCAGCGTGTCGGCGCGGTCGGCCAGCGTCAGCGCCAACGTCAGATCGTCCCGGCTCATGACGCAGTCCTATCACGGCCCTACCATGGCGGCGTGTGGGAATTCGGCGTGCTGTTCCTGTTGGTGGCCGTCTTGGCGGTCGCTCTAGCCCAGCGGTTCCTGCCGCGCGGCCCCCGCGGCGATGTGCTGAACGGTACGTTGCTGGTCACCGGTGTGAGTCCACGCCCGGACGCCACCGGTGAACAGTTCGTCACCATATCCGGCGTGATCAACGGGCCCACCGTCAGCGAACACGCCGTGTATCAGCGCATGGCCGTCGACGTCGAGCAGTGGCCCACCATGGGCCAGTTGTTTCCGGTGGTGTACTCGCCGAAGAATCCGGACAACTGGCGGTTCGCACCGTCCGAGCCGCCCCCGGTATAGCTCCGTACGACGGGCGGGCGCGCCATCACCGCAAGTGGCGCTCGCCTGTCACCGGCGATTGTTGAAGTTGTCGACGATGCCCTGTAGCGCCTCGGGGTGTCGCAAGAACGGCGTGATGATGTCCACCGGCAGCGGGAAGACGACGGTCGAATTCTGGTCTGCCCCCAGTTCCAACAGCGTTTGCAGGTAACGCAATTGCAGCGAGGCGGGGCTCTTCGAGAGCGTCTCCGCCGCTTCACGTAGCTCTTCGGAGGCCTGCAGTTCCCCGCGGGCGTTGATGACTTTCGCGCGGCGTTCCCGTTCGGCCTCCGCCTCGCGGGCCATCGCCCGCTGCATCGACTCGGGAATCTCGACGTCTTTGATCTCCACGACGCGGACTTGCACTCCCCAAGGTTCGGTCTGCTTTTCGATGATCGTGCGCAGGTCGCTGTTGAGGTCCTCCCGGTGTGCCAGCAGGGTGTCCAAGTCCGCCCGGCCGAGCAGCGAACGCAGCGTGGTCTGGGCGATCTGGGAGGTCGCCACCGCGTAGTTCTCCACCGCCAGAATCGCTTTCAGCGGCTCCATCACCTGGAACATGACGACGGCGTTGACCCGGGCCGGCACGTTGTCGCGGGTGATCACCTCCTGCGGCGGAATGGTGAGCGTCACCAACCGCTGGTCGACGCGGATCATCTTGTCCAGGAAGGGGATGAGGACACGAAGCCCGGGACCGTAGAGCGGGCGCACATGCCCCATCCGGAAGACGATTCCGCGTTCGTATTCGCGCAGCACGGCCAGCGACCACCTCGCGAGCACGGCAAGCGTGACAATCCCAGCGACGACGACGATCACAACGGTGGTCATGTTGCCTTGCCCTCCTTGCTTTCCCAGCCGCCCCAGCGAGTGGAATACCTGTCGATCGCCGCGGCCGCCTGGTCTTCGAGCGCGGTGCGGTGGGGAAGGTGCTCCGGCCCATTGGACGGGGTGTTCCACAGGTGGCGGACCAGCGGCAGGCCGAGCAGTGCGACAACCCCGATGGTGCCCGTCAATACCAACACGTCGGCGCCCGAGTGATTGGCGACCAACATGGCCAGCGGCAACACGATTCCGAAGGCGGCCACGCAGCAGGCGATCCCGCGGTGGAACCGCCCAGCGTCCGAGTGCGGCCAAGGGTCCACCTCGCGGCTGATCTCCCGGCCGTGATCGGACGTCGTACAGCTGGACTTGACGGGACAGCTGTTACACACCACCGGTTGGGCGCGATATCGCATGACCCGGTGCCGCGGATCGAACGAAGTCGGCCACAACCAGTGGTCCTGCGGGCACACCCAGGCGTCATGATCGGGCCGGTAGGTGAATTGGCCTGTGCGCCAACGGGCCGCGCGCGCCGAGGCCCGCCGGGCCATCGAGTCGAAACTCCAGCCGACGGCCAGCAGGGCAAGGGAATAGCCGGCGATCAGCCAAACGGAGGCGGCCGGTTGAGTCACCGCTCAGTCCTTCGCCGACACCGCGGCACTGGTGTCCGGCTCGGTCGGGGCTTCGACGTACAGCGGATGTTCGGGCAACTCCTGAACCGTCGAGCCCGTCCGGAAATGCCGCAGCGCGGTCCAGGCGATCCAGACGAACGGCAGCACGCCGCCGACGATCAGGATGAGGTCGCCGGGCAGCCGGAGCCATTCCAGGACGGCGTTGCCGGGCCTGGTGATGTAGCCCAGGGAGCGCGCCTCGAAGTAGCCGTCGTTGACCGAGTGGTAGAGCTGCAGGACGCCGAGCGGCAGCAGGGTCACGAACACCATCCAGGCGAGGCCGATGTTCATGCACCAGAACGAGGTTCGCGCCAACCTCTCCGGCCACTTGTCGGCCGGGATCACGTAGCGGAACGCGAACATGGCCAGGCCGACGGCGAGCATGCCGTAGACCCCCATCATCGCGCCGTGGGCATGGTTGGCGGTCAGTGCGGTGCCGATCTGGTAGTAGGACACGATCGGCAGGTTGATCAGGAAGCCGAAGATGCCTGCGCCCAGGAAGTTCCAGAATCCGACGGCGACCAGAAACATGACCGCCCAGCGATGCGGGAAGGGTTTGGCGTCACCCGACTGCTGTCGCGAACCCAGCTGCAGGAACGCCCATGCCTCGACGGTGAGGAAGGTCAACGGAATGACCTCTGCCGCCGAGAAGAACGCGCCAAGCGCCATGTGTTCCACCGGGGTGCCGGAGAAGTACAGGTGGTGCATGGTGCCGATGACCCCGCCCGCGGAATACAGGATTACGTCGAGAAAGATCACGCCCAGCGCGATCCGTTCGCGCACCACGCCGAGCAACACGAACATGTAGGCCACCATCACCGTGGTGAACAGCTCGAGGAAGTCCTCGACCCACAGGTGCACCACCCAGAACCGCCAGAATTCGGCGACGGTGTAATGCGTGCCGCTGCTGGCCAATAGCCCGACGGTGTAGAACGCCGGGATCGCCAGCCCGGAGAAGAAGAACAACCACGGCATGTTCATCTTCGATTCGCCTTTGAGGCGCGCGCGCATGCCCCGGAAGATGATCGCAATCCACACGAACATGCCGATGATCAGCAGGATCTGAAACAGCCGCGGCAGGTCGAGATACTCCCACTGCTGGGACAGCAGCCCGTGCGGGATCACTCCGTAGATCGAGAGTGCCTCGCAGATCAGCGATCCGAACACCACTACCGCGACCGCGCCCAGCAACACGTAGGCCAGCAAGCCCTGACGGCGCGGTTCGCGGCGGGCGATGAACGGCACCAGGAAAATGCCACCGGCCAGGAAAGCCGCCGCGGTCCAGAACAGCGACAGTTGCACATGCCAGGTGCGGGCGAGGTTGTAGGGCAGCACGCGGGCCAGATCCAGCCCGAAAAAGTTCGACAGGTCGGCCCGGTAATGCTCGGCCGCCGCGCCCAACAGCGTCTGCGCCAGGAACAACACCGACACGATCGCGAAGAACCAGATCGTGGCCCGCTGCGCGGGCGTCAGGCTCACTTCGCCGGGCTGGCGGAAGGACAGCGTGGACGACTCCGCCCCGTGCCAGCCGACCTTCTGGCTCCAGCGCCCGTAGACCGCGAACATGACGCCGATGCCACCCAGCAGCGCGATCAGCGACAGCGCCGACCACACGATCACCGGCGCGGTGGGCCCGTTGTCGACGCGCGATTCGGCCGGCCAGTTGTTGGTGTAGCTGTACTTGTGGCCGGGGCGTTCGGCCGCCCCCGCCCAGGCCGTCCATGCGAAGAACGCCGTCAGGTCGTGGATCTGCGCCTTGTCGGTGATCATCTGGGGCAGTAGCCCGTATTTCGTCGAGTTCTCGCCGAAGAAAGCGGCGTAGTGGCGCTGAATGTGCTCGAACGCCGCGGCCTGCCGGTCAGTGAACACCAACGTCTTGGTGTTGCCGTTGTAGCGGTTGGTGCGGAATTCGGTGACCACCCGGTCACGCGGATCGGCGACCCCCTGCGCCCGTAGCTGATCGCCCACGTCCTGCGTCGCCATTCGCAGGTACTCCGCGGTGTAGTCGGGCCCCAGGTAGGCGCCATGCCCCAGCACCGAGCCGTATTCCATGAGGCCGCGCGTCTGGTAGAGCTCCTGCCCCCGGGTGATGTCGTCGCCGGTGAACAGCAGCTGGCCCGACTCGTTGACGACCTTGTCCGGCATCGGCATCGACGCCGAGTATGTGCGGTAGGCCAGGATGCCCATGACCAGGAAGCCGAAGATCATCACCAGGGCGACGCCCTGAATCCAGCCTTTGCCGACCAGCGGCTGCGAGGACGCTTGTCGAGCGGTCTGTTGAGCGGCCATCTGCGAGTCTCCCGTCTTCAAGCGTGTTCGCTCGTCATCGCGGTGGGAACGCGAATTTCAGCCGTCGCTGGTCCCAGGGGCCAATGGCCTCGATTTCGGGACCAATGCCCCTGGGGCAGAGACGTTCCCGGTCATACCGTCGTGGCTGAGCGACGTGAAAGTTCCCCGCGTACAGCTCAGCAGAGGAGACCGCGATGAGCAATAGCCATCCAGGTCCGGCGGTCGTCGTAGGGGTGGACGGATCGAGGGCGGCGACGCAGGCGGCGCTGTGGGCCCTCGATGAGGCGGCCAGCCGGAACATCCCAATGCGGTTGATCTATGTCGTCGATCCGCAGGACGCGTCCAGCGCGCAAGCGTGTGAGACGCGTCTCGCCGCAGCCCGGACGGCGCTGGCCGACGCCCATCGGTCCGTCGACGCCACCGGCGTTCCCGTCCAGGTCGAAACCGAGATCGTTTGCGGGAGGCCACTGACCAAGCTGACGGAGGAGTCGAGGTCGGCGGCCATGATGTGTATCGGTTCCATCGGGCTGAGCCATGCCTGCCATGGCGAACCCTCCGTAGCAACCTCCTTGGCCCGCTCTGCCCGGTGCCCGCTGGCCGTGATCCATCAGCCTGCGAGACGGTCGACACCCCCGAAGGTCGACAGCGTCGTGGTCGACGTCGACAACGGCATGGTGCTGCGGCACGCGTTCGACGAGGCCAGGCTGCGCGGAGCCACACTGCACGCGCTCTGGGTATGCCCCGAGGACGCGCACGATGGAACGCGTTCGGCGCAAGCGCAATTGAGTCGACGACTTGGGCGGTGGACGCGGCTGTATCCCGACGTCCGGGTGGAGTCCGCGATCGTGCGGGGCAGTGTGGAGCAGTACATCCGCGCCCACTCCGAAGCGGGCCAGTTGCTGGTCACCGACTCTCATGCCGCTGAGCAGGCCTGCAACGCGGCGCATTCCGTGCTGGTGATCCGGTGCAGCAACTTATGAGAGTGGGGTGTGGCGATGGCTGAAGCGAGTGCGGATCTGACCGACCGCGCCGACGTGGAGGCGTTGCTGCGCCGCTTTTATGGGCGGGCGCTGAACGACGAGGTTTTGGCCGAGCCGTTCGCCGGACTGCGCGCCGTCGGGCTGGACGCGCACGTGCCGACGATGTGCGATTTCTGGGAGACCGTTTTGTTTCGCGCGGGACGCTACCGCGGTAGCGCGCTGCAGGCGCACCGGGACATTCACCGGCGAACCCCGCTGTCCCACCGCCACTTCTTGCGGTGGCTCACCATCTGGCACGCCACGGTCGACGACATGTACCGCGGACCGGCCGCGGACCGGGCGAAAGAAGGCGGCATGGCCGAGTTCCCCAAGGACCACGCCGACAAGTTGGCCGAGTGGCTCGCCTCACGCCAGCCCAAGCTGGTGACCTCGGCGCACTGGGAGATCATCGACCGCCATGAGCGGGCGGCCGGCGAGCCGCACGGCCGCCCCCGCGTCAAGCTGCCCAACCTGGCCGAGCTGCTGCGGATCAGCCACGGCTGATCAGGGGGCGACGGTGGCGAGCAGTTCGGGCGCATCGAGTCCGGTCAGCCGGCGGTGCATGGCCCAGGCGATCCTGGCGGCCTGAACCTTCGCCCGGTCCGCGGCCGGTCCGCGGTACATGTCGTCGACCGTGGCGTGCCAGATGGTGAGCCACCGCCCGGATCA
>NZ_LZKF01000228.1:0-3101 GCF_001672665.1 Mycobacterium sp. E2238
CCTCGAATTCGGAGCCGGAGGAGACCAGTGTGCGGTTCATGCGGTCACCGTACGACGGCCGGCGCCGCCCCGCGACGGGTTTTCCGTTCGGATTCAGACCCGTTGCGCGACAGGGACGTTCGGCGGTTACTAGTCGAGGTAGTCGCGCAACACCTGGGAACGGCTGGGGTGGCGCAGCTTTGACATCGTCTTGGACTCGATCTGACGGATGCGCTCGCGGGTGACGCCGTAGACCTGGCCGATCTCGTCGAGGGTGCGGGGCTGGCCGTCGGTGAGGCCGAAGCGCAGCCGTACTACGCCGGCTTCGCGCTCCGACAGCGTCTCCAGCACGGACTGCAACTGGTCTTGCAGCAGGGTGAACGACACCGCGTCGACGGCCACCACGGCCTCGCTGTCCTCGATGAAATCACCCAGCTGGCTGTCGCCCTCGTCGCCGATGGTCTGGTCCAGCGAGATCGGCTCACGGGCGTATTGCTGGATCTCCAGCACCTTTTCGGGCGTGATGTCCATTTCCTTGGCCAGCTCTTCGGGCGTGGGCTCGCGGCCCAGGTCCTGCAACAGCTCGCGCTGGATGCGGCCCAGCTTGTTGATCACCTCGACCATGTGCACCGGGATGCGGATGGTGCGGGCCTGATCGGCCATGGCGCGGGTGATGGCCTGCCGGATCCACCACGTCGCGTAGGTGGAGAACTTGTAGCCCTTGGTGTAGTCGAACTTCTCGACCGCGCGGATCAGGCCCAGGTTGCCTTCCTGAATGAGGTCGAGGAATGCCATCCCGCGGCCGGTGTACCGCTTGGCCAGCGACACCACGAGGCGCAGGTTGGCTTCCAGCAGATGGTTTTTCGCGCGGTCGCCATCGCGGCAGATCCACATCATGTCGCGGCGCTGAGCGGCGGGCAGCTTGTCGCCGCGCTCGGCCATCTCGGCCATCAGCTGCGTGGCGTACAGGCCGGCTTCGATCCGCTTCGCCAGCTCGACCTCTTCCTCGGCGTTGAGCAGCGCCACCTTGCCGATCTGCTTGAGGTACGCGCGAACCGAGTCCGCGGATGCGGTGAGTTCGGCGTCCTTGCGTGCCTGGCGCAGCGCCTCGGACTCGTCTTCGTCCCAGACGAAATCGCCGGAGGCCTTGTCCTTTTCGGAGGGCTCGGCGATCTCCTCGTCGTCATCGGCGGGAGCCGCGGCGGCGGCGGCGGCCGGGGCGGCCGCCTCCTCCTCGCTGTCATCGGGTGGGTCGACGTCGGCGTCCTCGGCGTCGACGTCTGCCGGCGCGACGTCGTCGTCCTCCAGGTCGTCCAGGCTCAGGTCGGCGGCGTCGATCTCGAGGTCTTCGCCGGGCTCGGCGTCGAGCTCCGCGTCGTCGAGGTCCTCGACGGCCTCCAGCTCGACGTCGGAATCGGCCGGCGCGCCCTTGGCCGCTTTGGTCCCGCGGCCCGAAGGCGCCTTGGCGGCGCGGGTCTTCTTCGTGTCGGCAGCGGCCCCGTCCTCGGCCGCGCGTGCCGGCGCCTTGGCTGCGCGCTTCGCGGGCGCGGAGCCATGAGCGGCCTTGGCCGCCGATCGCTTAGCGGGGGACGACGGAGACTTCGTGGCGGTCCGTTTCACCGGCGCTTCGGTTGCCGGGCTTGCCTTGGTCGCTGCCACTTACACCCCTTCGTTTGGACTCACCTTCGGTGGGTATTGGGCATGGTTAACCGAAAGTGTCTGCTATGTCGATGTCGGCGTTGGATCAGCGTGGGTCTTTGCACGCTATCGTTCGGGCGGTCGCCGATGACCATTGTAACGACAGTGAGCGGTCCAACGGCTCTGCCGGGCGAAAATCAGTGCGTCACGTCGGAGGTGGAGGCCATGGCCGCGCCGACGATCCCGGCGGTGTTGAGCAGCGCCGCGGCCACCACCGGGGTGCGATTTTCCAGCAGCGGTAGCCACTTGTCGGCCTTGCGGCTGATGCCGCCACCGGCGATGAACAGGTCCGGCCACACCGCGTTCTCGATGGCCACCAGCACCCGGGTGACCTGCTTGGTCCACTTTTCGTAGCTCCACCCGTTCTTCTCTTTGACCGACGACGCCGCGCGCTGCTCGGCCTCTTTGCCGCCGACCTCGAGATGCCCGAACTCGGTGTTGGGTATCAGGACGCCGTTGTGGATCACCGCGGAGCCGATTCCGGTGCCGAACGTCAGCAACACGACCAAACCGGACTGATTTCTGCCCGCGCCGTAGTGCTCCTCGGCCAGCCCCGCGGCATCGGCGTCGTTGAGCACCGTGACGTCCTGGCCGTCCAACTCCGCGCTGATGATGTCGCGCGCGTTGCTGCCGATCCACGATTTGTCGACGTTGGCAGCCGTCTGGACGACACCATGGGTGACCACCCCGGGATAGGTCACCCCGAGCGGGCCGGTCCAGCCGAACGCGTTGACCACCTCGGCGATGGTCTTGGCAACCGCCGGCGGCGTTGCCGGCTGCGGGGTCAACAGCTTGATCCGCTCGCCGATGAGCTGCCCGGTGTCCATGTCGACGATGCCGCCCTTGATGCCGCTGCCGCCGACGTCGATGCCGAATCCCCGACGCTGTGGGGTCCCGACGGCGGTGCCGGTGCCGGGCGTATCCGTGGTCGAGTCGGTGCTGGTCATCGAAGCTCCTGGACGTGGCTGAGGCTGTCCGCCCACCTTAGCCCGGTAGCGGTGCGCCGACGGGGCATCTGCGGGGCCGTGCCGCCTGTGATGCGATAGACCGGTGACCCGAGGAGATGACGAGCCCGCCCGGTTGCGCACGGTGGCCGAATCACTGGCCACCGAGGCCGCCGCGTTCGTGCGGCGGCGCCGCGCCGAGGTATTCGGCGCGTCCGCGGCGGGCTCGAAACATTCGGGCACCGGCGCGGTCCGGTCGAAGAGCACCCCCACCGATCCGGTGACCGTCGTCGACACGGAGACCGAACGCCTGTTGCGGGACCGGCTGGCCGAATTACGGCCCGGCGACCCGATTCTCGGCGAGGAGGGCGGCGGCCCGGCCGACCCGGCCGGTGCCCCCGCGGGCGCGGTCACTTGGGTCCTCGATCCCATCGACGGCACGGTGAACTTCGTCTACGGCATCCCGGCGTACGCGGTGTC
>NZ_LZKF01000229.1:0-1345 GCF_001672665.1 Mycobacterium sp. E2238
CGCCGCCGACGACGGCGTGATGCCGCAGACGGTGGAGGCCATCAACCACGCGCAGGCGGCCGACGTGCCGATCGTGGTGGCGGTCAACAAGATCGACAAGGAGGGCGCCGACCCGGCGAAGATTCGCGGCCAGCTCACCGAATACGGCTTGGTCGCAGAGGATTTCGGTGGCGACACGATGTTCGTCGACATCTCCGCCAAGGAAGGCACCAACATCAAGGCGCTCGAAGAGGCGGTGCTGCTGACCGCCGACGCCGCCCTGGACCTGCGGGCCAACCCCGACATGGAGGCCCAGGGTGTGGCGATCGAGGCGCACCTGGACCGCGGCCGCGGCCCGGTCGCCACGGTCCTGGTGCAGCGCGGGACGCTGCGCGTCGGCGACTCGGTGGTGGCCGGCGACGCGTACGGTCGCGTCCGCCGCATGGTCGACGAGCACGGTGAGGACGTCGAGGAGGCTCTGCCGTCGCGGCCGGTGCAGGTCATCGGCTTCACGTCGGTGCCCGGCGCGGGTGACAACTTCCTGGTCGTCGACGAGGACCGCATCGCCCGCCAGATCGCCGACCGGCGCAGCGCCCGCAAGCGCAATGCGCTGGCGGCGCGGTCACGCAAGCGGATCAGCCTGGAGGACCTGGACTCGGCGCTGAAGGAAACCAGCCAGCTGAACCTGATCCTCAAGGGCGACAACGCCGGTACGGTCGAGGCGCTCGAGGAGGCCCTGATGGGCATCCAGGTCGACGACGAGGTGGAACTGCGCGTCATCGACCGCGGCGTCGGTGGCATCACCGAAACCAACGTCAACCTGGCGTCGGCGTCGGACGCGGTCATCATCGGCTTCAACGTGCGCGCCGAAGGGAAAGCGACCGAGCTCGCCAACCGCGAGGGTGTCGAGATCCGCTACTACTCGGTCATCTACCAGGCGATCGACGACATCGAGAAGGCCCTGCGCGGCATGCTCAAGCCGATCTACGAGGAGAAGGAGCTGGGTCGCGCCGAGATCCGCGCGATCTTCCGGTCCTCGAAGGTGGGCATCATCGCCGGCTGCATGATCAGCTCCGGTGTGGTGCGGCGCAACGCGAAGGCCCGCCTGCTGCGGGACAACGTCGTGGTCACCGAGAACCTCACGATCAACTCGCTGCGACGGGAGAAGGACGACGTGACCGAGGTCCGCGAGGGCTTCGAGTGCGGTATGACGCTGGGCTACTCCGACATCAAGGAAGGCGACATCATCGAGTCCTACGAGCTCGTCGAGAAGGAGCGCGCCTGACCGCCGCCGACGATGCAGAACGAAGTGATGAGGAGAAGGCGGTGAATAAATAGTGGCGGACCCCGCAAGGGCGCGCCGATT
>NZ_LZKF01000230.1:0-27146 GCF_001672665.1 Mycobacterium sp. E2238
ATCGGACCGTGGATCTGGGTGAGCCGGTAGCCGAACGATCGCGGCGGGTCGACGCTGGTCAGGTCTTCGCGCGCGCTGCCGCCGCCGGCCAGGATGATGGTGCGGCTCTGACCCGCCGCATCCCAGGCGCCGGTCTGGCTCCGCACCTCCTTGATCGGCGGTATCGGCCCATACCACCGGCCGAAGATCTCGGGCAGCGGGATGGGCAGGGTGCCGTGAAACGCCGCGTCGGGCGCGACGGCCACCACGTGCGATCGTTCGACGACGAGGGGCTGGGGCATGAGGCTCCTTCCTGCCCTGGGTTATTCGCGGAGACTCGCCCTCAGTCCCGGGCCTCGACCACCCAGTAGCCATGCTCGGCGTAGCGCGCGCGAAGACCTGACCAGCGTCGACCCGCCGCGATCGTTCGGCTACCGGCTCACCCAGATCCACGGTCCGATGGCGCTGCTGGTCGGCTCGGTCACCGGTGAGTGGATCTTTACCCCGACCGCTGGCGGCACCGAGATCACCTGGCGCTGGGCCATTTACCCGAAATCCGTCCTGTCCGCACCGGGCCTGCCGCTCTTCGGGATGCTGTGGAAGCGCTACGCACGCCGGGTGCTGATCGACCTCGCCGAGGTGTTGACCCGCTGAAGCTGGGTACCGTCGAGACCATGTGTCGACTTTTCGGGCTGCATGCCGGGACCGACGTTTGCACGGCGACGTTCTGGTTGTTGGACGCCCCGGACAGCCTCGCCGATCAGAGCCGAAGGAACCCGGACGGCACTGGCCTTGGGGTCTTCGACGGCCTCGGGCGGCCGCAGCTGGACAAGCAACCCATGGCGGCCTGGGAGGACGCCGCCTTCGCCACCGAAGCCCACGAGTTGACCGGCACCACCTTCATCGCGCACGTGCGTTACGCCACGACCGGTGCGCTCGACGTCCGCAACACCCACCCGTTCCTGCAGGACGGCCGGATCTTTGCGCACAACGGCGTGCTGGAGGGGCTGGACGCTCTCGATGAACGGCTCCGCGAGGTCGGCACCGACGATCTGGTCCTGGGCGACACCGATTCCGAGCGGGTGTTCGCGTTGGTCACCGCCTCGATCCGGGCACTCGACGGTGACGTGACCGCCGGCCTGACCGATGCGATGAAATGGCTTGCCTCCAATGTGCCGATCTATGCGGTCAACGTGCTACTGAGCACGGCGACCGACATGTGGGCGCTGCGGTATCCCGAAACCCATGAGCTTTACGTCATGGATCGGTCCGCCGAAGCGCCGACGGAGGCCCCGAAATTCGATCTGCGCACCAAGCGAATTCACGCGCGGTCGGAACATCTGTGCACGCGCCCGTCGGTCGTGTTCGCCACCGAACGCATGGACGACGACCCCCGCTGGCGGCTGCTCGAGCCGGGTGAGCTGCTCCATATCGACGCCGCGCTGCAAGTCGAACGCAGTCTGATACTGCCCGACCCGCCCGCGCACCTGCTGCGTCGGGAGGAGCTGAGCGCGCGGGCGCAGGAATCGCAGCACGCGCTGCCGATCGCCCGGCGCTAGCCCAATGCCGGCCTGGCAGAGTGGGTGGGCGTGACAACCAGACGAGCGCTTGTGCTGGCGGGTGGGGGAATAGCGGGAATAGCCTGGGAGACAGGCGTTTTGCGCGGCATCGCCGATGTGTCGCCGACGGTGGCCGACTTGTTGCTGGGTTCGGACGTGCTGGTGGGGACCTCTGCGGGCGCCGCCGTCGCCGCGACGATCGGCACCGGCAGCACGCTCGACGTGCTGTTCGACCGGCAGGTCGCCGAATCGTCGGCCGAGATCGATTCCGGGGTCGACGTCGAGGAGATCACCGAAATGTTCCTGGCGGCCCTGGCGGAGCCCTTTGCGGATCCGTTGAACAAGACCCGGCAACAGATGCAGCGGATCGGGGCTGTGGCTTTGGCGACGAAAACCGTTCCGCCGCCGGTGCGCCGCGAGGTGGTCGCCCAGCGCCTACCGTCGCACCACTGGCCCGATCGGGCGCTGCGGATCACCGCGATCGACGTGGAAACCGGCGAATTGGTGGTTTTCGATCGCGAATCCGGCGTCGACCTCGTCGATGCGGTGGCGGCCAGCTGCGCGGTACCCGGGGCGTGGCCGCCCGTGGCGATCGCTGGCCGCCGCTACATGGACGGCGGGATCGCCAGCTCGGTCAACCTCGGCGCGGCAGGCGACTGCGACACGGCGGTGGTGCTGGTGCCGTCGGGCGTGGACACGCCCTCGGCGTTCGGCGACGGGCCGGCCGCGGAGATCTCCGCCTTCGCGGGCACGACGTACGCGGTGTTCGCGGACGCCGACTCGCTGGCGGCCTTCGGGCCCAACCCGTTGGACCCCGCCTGTCGCGTCGTGTCGGCATTGGCGGGACGCGAGCAGGGCCGCCGCGAAGCTCGGGGCGTCGCGCGCTTCCTGGGCGTCTGATCGAGCCGGGACGTAACGCGCTGCGGCAGCGCGGGTTTCAGGCTTCGGTCGCGGGCGGCGCGGTTCGTTCGTTCTCGAAAGCGTCCAGGGCCTCGTCGGCCAGCGCACGGCCGACGGCGATCACCTCGGCCGCCCGGTGGAACTCCAGTCCCCGGCAGACCGACCGCGGGACCTCGATCAACAGGTCGGGCGGGTAGACCGCCAGCGTATGGCGCGCCAGCGCGGCCTGGGCGATGTCGATCGTCCGGTTCATCACCTCGAAGCTGCCCAGCTTCGGAACCTCGGGCGCGGCGTCGGCCAGCTCGCCGGCCGCGTCATCCCCGGCGGCGGGCTCCTCGACGTCCGCACCGTCCGACCAGCCGTCCGCTTCCGCGGGGGACGCGCCGAATCTGCCCAGGACCGCGCGCGCGGTCGGCCGATCGAGCAGCGACCGCGCCGCGGAGGTGTCGAGCAGCGCGGAGGTGCTGCGCACCATGCGGTTCAGCCACTCGGCGGTCACGCCGGCCTCGCCCTCCCGGTTGGCGATCGCCTCGCTGCCGGACAGGCTCACCGCGATGGTCACGTCGGCGTTGATCGCGGACAGGGGAGCCATCGGCAGCGGGTCCAGGATGCCGCCGTCGGCCAGCAGCCGCCCGTCGACTTCGTGCGGCGCGATCACGCCCGGTATGGCGATGGAGGCACGGATCGCCGCGTCGACCGGACCGCGCTGGAACCACACCGACTTACCGGTCAATAGGTCGGTCGCCACCGCGGTGAAGGGGATGGGCAGCCGCTCGATATCCATGGGGCCGAGGATGTCGCGCACCGCGTCCAGGATTTTCTCGGCCCGCATCACCCCGGCCGCGCTGATCGAGAAGTCCAGCAGGCGCAGAATGGTGCGCTGCGTCAGGGACTTCGCCCAGTCGGCGAACTCGTCGAGGCGCCCGGCCGCCTCCAAACCGCCGACCAGCGCGCCCATCGACGAGCCCGCGATCCCCACGATCTCGTAGTCACGCGCGCGCAGCGCGTCGATCACCCCGATGTGGGCGTAGCCGCGGGCCCCGCCGCTGCCCAGCGCCAGCGCGACGCGCGTCGGTGACGATCGGCGCGCGCCGACTCCGCCAGGTCCGTCCGGCATCTCTTCATTTTGCGCGGCGGAGCGGTGTTGCAGCGGCCGGGTTGGCACTTTCTGTACCCGTGAATTCAATCGCGCAGGAGTTCGAAAGGGCTAGCCGCATTCGTCGCCGGCGGCGGCGCGCGCGGCGGTGATCACTGCCGCCTGCCGGGCCGGTGTCAGATCCGTCCAGCGGGCGTTCCAGCTGCCCGCGGTGCCCGACGGGGCGGCCTGGATCATCGCCAGATAGGGCTCGAACAGCGACTGACCGGTCTTGGGCTGGGCATCCATCCACAGTTTTGCGGCGTGACAGGCCTGGTAATACTCTTCCTCGGTCGAATTCGCGGGCACGTCGACCCTGGTCGTCACGCCCGCCGGCGACAGACCGACGGCGCCCGGCGGCGCCGCGCCGGGGCGGACCGGTAGCTCCGCAGGCCGCTGAGATGAGGACGCGGGCTTAGCACTGGGGGCGTCAGGCGAGCATCCCGTGGCCGCCAAGAAGCCCGCCGCCACCAGGAGCATGCCCCACAGCCGGGGCCGTTGACCACACCAGCGCATCCTCTCAATCTATGCAACACTGGCGGCCGTGATGGAGCGCTTCGGATTTTGCGAGTGTTGTCGGCCGTAACCCGCCGCCGCCTGTCCGATCCTTCTTTGTGGAGCTCCAACCATGTCTTTGCCTCTTGCCGCTCCGGCTGCGTTGCGCCCGCGCACCATTTCGTCCCCATCGTCGGGACCGACCCGCCTGCGGGTTCCCGACCTCCTGCACGCCACCGACCAGGCCGCCGACGACGTGCTGAGCGGACGCTGCGACCACCTGCTGCCGCCGGGCGGAATACCCGAGTCGCGCCGCTGGTTCACCCGCATCCACGGCGACGAGGAGCTGGACGTCTGGCTGATCAGCTGGGTTCCCGGTCACCACACCGAACTGCACGACCACGGTGGGTCCCTCGGCGCGCTGACGGTCCTGTCCGGGTCGCTCAACGAATTCCGCTGGGACGGCCGGGCCCTGCGGCGTCGCCGGCTCGACGCGGGCGATCAGGCCGGGTTTCCGTTGGGCTGGGTGCATGACGTGGTGTGGGCGCCGCGGCCCGTGACGGTGCCCGTCTCGGGGCTGTCGGGCGCCGCCCGAGAGCCGGTGACGCCTTCACTCAGCGTGCACGCCTACTCGCCGCCGCTGACCGCGATGTCCTACTACGAGGTCACCGGCCGAAATCGGTTGCGCCGCCAGCGCACCGAATTGACCGACCAACCGGAGGGACCGTGATGAGCCGCATCGATGTTGTGTTGAGATCCGCCCGGCGCCGCTACCGTCGCCTTCCCGCCGTCGAGGTGCCCGATGCGCTGCGGCGCGGGGCGGTGCTCGTCGACATCCGGCCGCAGGCGCAGCGCTTCCGCGAGGGTGAGATCCCGGGCGCGCTGGTGATCGAACGCAACGTGTTGGAGTGGCGCTGCGATCCGACCAGCGAGGCCAAGCTGCCCGAGGCCGTCGGCGACGACGTCGAATGGGTGATCGTGTGCTCGGAAGGTTACACCTCGAGCCTTGCGGCCGCCGCGCTGCTGGACATCGGCCTGCACCGCGCCACCGACGTCATCGGCGGCTATCACGCGCTCGCGGGTGCCGGTGTGCTGGAACAACTTTCCGGTACCGGCTCGCTCGATGCGTCCCCGGGAGTGCTCGCCAACTCCGGCGACCTCGGTCGCCGCTGGCTCTAGCTACCCGGTTGAGGTGGCGTCCGAATGAAGCAGTGGCCGTAGCTTGTCGGTCTTTTCGGGCGTCCACCCCGGCGGTGAAAGCACGGCCGCCCAGCCGTCGGCCGCGTCGGCGACGTAGTGGTGGCCGTGACCCTCGGGTACGTCGACCGCCACGGCCATGTCGGCCGTGACTTGCAGGAACGTCACCACCGGAATCCAACGTGTCTCGGGCAGCACGTCGTAGCCTCGCCGCTCCCGCAGCCAATCCGGTTGGCTGAACAGCAGATCGGGGGACCACCAGGCGATCGGATCCGAGGCGTGCTGCAGATAGACCACACGGGGGTGGTCCCACGCGGATTTCGGCCGCGCCAAATTCGTTGGGCGAGCGACGAACCGGACGTTCTTGCCGTCGTTGTAAATGGGCAGCCACTCCGGGGAACCGGCGTCGCGCGTCGAGGTCAGGTCGGTCCAGATGGTGTTTTGAAATGTCGGTCCACTGAACAAGGCGCCGTCGGTGCGGGCGAGCACGTTGTTCAGGCTCATGAACGGCGCCTCGCCGCCGAACGATCCCAGACTCTCGCCGAACACAACGAGTTTGGGTCGTTGCGCTTCGGGCATCTGGCGGATCAGCCGGTCGACGGCCTCGAACAGCGCCTGGCCGGCGCGGCGGGCGTTCTCCTTGTCCACCAGGAAGGACAGCCAGCTCGGCAGGAACGAGTACTGCATGCTGACGATCGCGGTGTTGCCGTTGTACATGTACTCGAGCGCGTCGGCTTCCGCCTCGTTGATCCAGCCGGTGCCGGTGGTGGTCGCGACGGCGACGACGGCGCGTTGCAGCCCGCCGGTGCGTTGCAGCTCACGCGCCGCGAGCTCGGCGGTCGCCGTGATGTCGTCGGCGGAGTTCAGCCCGGCATAGGCCCGTATCGGTTCGGTCGCCGGAGCGCCATTGAAGGCGGCCAGCTGGTCAACTCTTGGCCCGGCTTCCACAAAGATCCGGCCTTGGTGCCCAAGGGATTCCCACGAGACAAGTGAATCGGGACCGCCGGACCGCAGCGGGGTCTTCGGCGGCGCGGTGTCGGGATTCATCTCGTTGTTCGCCGAGGCGAACGTGTTGTTCATGGTGCGCATGGCGGACTTGAGCACGACACCGTTGAGCACGGTGATGGTGAGCACCACGAGCAGCGCCACCACGATGGTCGCCGACAACCGAAATGGCGCGATGCGGTCGACCTGGCCGACCAGGAACCTGACCAGCCACCGGATGAACTGGCCGATTTCGACGAGGGTGAACAGCACCACCAGCGACAGGCCCGCGGCCACCGGGTAGTCGTACCACTTCAGGTGCCGTACACCCATGAGGTCGCGCACGTTGTCCTGCCACACGTGAAACCAGACGGCCATCAACACCATGCCGAGCGCACCGATAGGGATCAGCACCTTCCACGCCCAGCGCGGCGCGGGCGGACTGGACTGCTTCGCCCACAGGTACCGGTACAGCCAAACGGCGAAGACCCCCAGCCCATATCCGATGGCGCCGGAGATGCCGCTGACCAGCCCCTGGAACAACGCGCCGCGCGGCAGCAGGGACGGCGTCATGGAGAACCAGATGAAGATGAGGCCAACCGTGGTGCCGGTGAAGGTGTAATGCCGCACCCACCAAGGCTTTTCGGGTGACTGCGCATCGCGAGTCTGCGGGTGGGCATCCGGACGCGCGGCTTCCTCCGTGACGGCCGTGGGGTTGCCGCCGGCTTCGGTGTTCGTCGCTGTGCCGGGCTCGCTCATCGCATGCCTATCGGTGGGTGAAGTTGGGAGGGCGCTTCTCGATGAACGCCTTCATGCCCTCGGACTGGTCCTCCGTCGCGAAAGTCGAGTGGAAAAGGCGGCGTTCGTAGAGAAGCCCTTCGGACAGCGTGGATTCGAACGCGCGGTTGACGGCCTCCTTGGCCATCCGGGCCGCCGAGCGTGACATTTGGGAGATGGTGGTGGCGACGGCCTTGGCCTCGGCCAGCAGATCATCGGCGGGCACCACGCGCGAAACCAGGCCGCTGCGTTCGGCTTCGGCGGCGTCGATGGTGCGCCCGGTCAGGATGAGGTCCATGGCCTTGGCTTTGCCGATGGCACGGGTGAGGCGCTGGGAGCCGCCCATGCCGGGCAGCACGCCGAGCTTGATCTCCGGCTGGCCGAACTTCGCTGTGTCGGCGGCAATCAGCACGTCGCACATCATCGCCAGCTCGCAGCCGCCGCCGAGAGCGTGCCCGGCCACCGCGGCGATGGTCGGGGTGCGCACGGCCGCCAGTTTGGCCCAGGGGGCGAAGAAGTCGGCGTCGAATGCCTCGGCGTACGTCAGGCCGGCCATCTCCTTGATGTCGGCACCGGCCGCGAACGCCTTCGCCGAACCCGTGATGATGATCGCCCCGATGCCAGGGTCGTTGTCGAACTCCGTTGCCGCCCTGGTCACTTCGTTCATCACCTGGGTGTTGAGCGCGTTGAGCGCTTTCGGCCGGTTCAGGATGATGGTGCCGACGCGCTCGTCGCGCTCGACCAGGATGGTTTCGTAATCAGCGTCTGTCATCGCGAATCCTCTTCCTAGAAACTCAAGTCGTCGTCGACCGGGGCGAAATACGCCTCGACGTCGGCCCCGGTCACCGCGGCCAGCGTCGCCGGCGACCACTTCGGGTTGCGGTCTTTGTCGATCAGCTGTGCTCGGATGCCCTCGACCAGGTCGTGTGAGCGCAGCGATGCCGACGACACCCGATAATCCTGAATGAGAACGTCTTTCACACTCTCGAGTTTGGCGGCGCGCCGGACGGCTTCCAGGGTCACCGTCAACGAGATCGGCGAGCGGGTGCCGATCAGGTCGGCGGCGTCTTGGGCCGGGGCGGCGGCATGCCGGCGCAAACTGGCAACGATGTCTTCAACCGTGTCGCCGGCGTAGCAGTCGTCGATCCAATCCCGTTGTGCAGCAAGCTCGCTCGCCGGGGGCTCGACGGCGTGCGCGGCAAGTGCGCTCTGAACGCCATCGGCGACGATCGTCCGGGTGAACGCCTCGAGATCGTCGTGCGGCACATAGTGGTCGGCGAATCCCATGGCGATGGCGTCGGCTCCGGAAAACGGAGCTCCGGTCAGGGCGGCGTGCAGACCCAGCCCACCGGGCGCCCGGGACAGCAGGAACATCCCGCCGACGTCGGGAACGAAGCCGATGCCGACCTCGGGCATCGCGATCTTGGAGGTGTCGGTCACCACTCGGATGTTCGCGTGCGCGCTGACGCCGACGCCGCCGCCCATCACGATGCCGTCCATCAGCGCCACGTATGGCTTGACGAAATCGGCGATCTGGGCATTGAGCAGGTACTCGTCGCGCCAGAACCGCCGCGCATCCACCCCGTCCTTACGCGCACTGTGATAGATGGAGACCACGTCGCCGCCGGCGCACAAGCCGCGCTCGCCGGCGCCGGCGAGCACCACCGTGGATACCGCGTCGTCGTCCGCCCAGCGGGTGAGTATGGCGCTCAGCGCGTCCACCATCTGCTGATTCAGTGAGTTGATCGCCTTGGGGCGGTTGAGCGTGATCAGACCGACGTTGCCGTCGACGCGGGCTAGAACCTCATCGGATTCGTCGGTCACGCACTGGCCTCCCATCACCGGTCCACCCTCGAACGAAAAATCTAGATCGTGACGACCGGCGCCATACCCCCGGGTAAGGGTTATCTTTAACGCGACGACAGCAAAGGCTGCGGGCACCGGAAAATGCCCAGGTCGGCCGGGAACTCGGACGGGACGCTGATCGTTGAGAGTGTGTTCGCACAGCTCGAAGCCAATAGAGAGGATCCGACGGTGCGGGAGACAAGCAACCCGGTATTTCGTTCGTTGCCCAAGCAGCGGGGGGGATACGCGCAATTCGGCACGGGCGCGGCCCCGATGCAGGGCTATGGAGCCGACCCCTACGCGGCGCCCTACCAAGCTCCCTACCAGGAGACCAGGGCTTCGCGTCCGCTGACCATCGACGACGTCGTCACCAAGACCGGCATCACGCTGGCCGTGTTGGCGGTGTCCGCCGTGGTGTCCTACTTCCTGGTCGCCTCCAACCTCGCGCTGGCGATGCCGCTGACCCTGGTCGGTGCGCTCGGCGGTCTGGGGCTGGTGCTGGTCGCGACCTTCGGCCGCAAGCAGGACAGCCCGGCCATCGTGCTCAGCTACGCCGTCCTCGAGGGGCTCTTCCTGGGCGCCATCTCGTTCGTCTTCGCCAACTTCGCGGTCTCGCACGCGAACGCGGGCGTGCTGATCGGGGAGGCCGTGATGGGCACCTTCGGTGTCTTCTTCGGCATGCTGGTGGTTTACAAGACCGGCGCAATCCGGGTCACCCCCAAGTTCACCCGGATGCTCGTCGCCGCGATGTTCGGCGTGCTGGCCCTGATGCTCGGCAACTTCGTGCTGGCCATGTTCCACGTCGGCGGAGGCACCGGCCTGGGCCTGCGCAGCGGTGGTCCGCTGGCGATCATCTTCTCGCTGGTTTGCATCGGCATCGCGGCGTTCAGCTTCCTGATCGACTTCGACGCGGCCGACCAGATGGTGCGCGCAGGGGCGCCGGAGAAGGCGGCCTGGGGTATCGCCCTCGGCCTGACCGTGACCCTGGTCTGGCTCTACATCGAGATCCTGCGGCTGCTCAGTTATCTGCAGAACGACTAGTTCTCTTCAACGAAAAGACCGGCACGCCGATTGGCGCGCCGGTCTTTTCGTGTTGGCGTCGAGTGTGCACTGAGGGCGGGCCTGTCCGGCGTGTCGCGACCATGGCCGCACACTCGACGGCGAGCTCCGGGGATCGGTCAGCTCAGCCGTTCGATGATCATCGCCATGCCCTGCCCGCCGCCGACGCACATGGTCTCCAGCCCGAACGTCTTGTCGTGCGTCTGCAGGTTGTTGATCAACGTGGTCGCGATCCGCGCGCCGGTCATTCCGAACGGGTGGCCCAGCGCGATCGCCCCACCGGAGACGTTCAGCTTGTCCTCGTCCATGCCCAGCTCGCGTGCCGAGCCCAGCACCTGGACCGCGAAGGCCTCATTGATCTCGTAGAGGTCGATGTCGTTGATCGACATTCCCGCCCGCGCCAGCGCCTTCTTGGACGCCTCGATCGGGCCGAGCCCCATGATCTCCGGCGAGAGGCCGCTGACGCCGGTGGACACGATGCGCGCCAGCGGCGTCAGGCCTAGTTCCTTGGCCTTGGTGTCGCTGGTGATCACCAGCGCGGCCGCGCCGTCGTTGAGCGGGCAGGCGTTGCCCGCGGTCACCGTGCCGTTGGGCCGGAACACCGGCTTGAGCTCGCTGACCTTCTCGTAGGTGGTGCCGGGACGGGGGCCGTCATCGGTACTGACGGTCGTGCCGTCCGGGAGGGTCACCGGGACGATCTCGCGCTCGAAGAACCCGCTCTTGATCGCCTCCTCGGCGCGGTTCTGGCTGCGCACCCCCCAGCGGTCCTGGTCCTCGCGGCTGACGCCGGTCAGGATGGCCACGTTCTCGGCGGTCTGCCCCATCGCGATGTAGACGTCGGGCACGTTGCCGTCGGCCCGCGGGTCGTGCCATTCGTCGGCCCCGCCCGCGGCGGCGGCGGTGCGCTCCTGGGCCTCGTCGAACAACGGGTTCTTGGTGTCAGGCCAGGAGTCGGAGTTGCCCTTGCCGAACCGGGACACGGTCTCGACACCCGCGGAGATGAACGCGTCGCCCTCGCCGGCCTTGATCGCGTGGAACGCCATCCGGGTGGTCTGCAGCGACGACGAGCAGTACCGGTTCACGGTGGTGCCGGGCAGGAAGTCGAAGCCGAGCTCGACGGCGACCACGCGCGCCATGTTGAAGCCGGACTCACCGCCGGGCAGGCCGCAGCCCAGGATGAGGTCGTCGATCTGGTGCGGGTTGAGCGCGGGCACCTTGTCCAGCGCGGCGCGCACCATCTGGGTGGCCAGGTCGTCGGGCCGCATGGAGACCAGCGACCCCTTCATCGCGCGGCCGATCGGCGAGCGGGCGGCAGAGACAATAACGGCTTCAGGCATGACGGTTCCCTTCAAATCCCTTCCGGATTCCGGCGAGTTCGCTTCACAAACCGTTGACTTGACGCCGACGGACTAGGACAAATCTAGTCGCTGGCGACCGGTGGGCACGAAGACGGGGCGGGTCCCGGCACCGGGCGCCGCCACAGCCGCGACATCACGCTGATCCGCGTGTGGCGCTGACCGAGCACCGGCGCGGTCGTGGACGCCGCCAACTCCAGCGGCGGAAGATCAACCTCCTCGCCCAGCGCTTCGCACAGCGCACGCAGCAGCGCGTCGGCCGCGATCGCGTATGCGGGGGCGGACGGGTGGAAGCCGTCGGGGGAGAACATCACGTGGGGCGTCGACCGGAATTGCGGAGTCATCAACTGCCCGAGCGGTACCGGCATACCGCCGGCGGCCCGCACCGACGCGGCCTGGGCGCGCGCCAGTTGCATACAACGCTCGTGTGCGATCGAGCGAAGGGGCTGGGGGATCGCGGTGATGACACCCAGGTCTGGGCAGGTGCCGGCGATCACCACCGCACCGCGGGCGCGCAACTTGCGGACGCTCAGCCCGAGCCGCTGCGCCGACTGGCTGACGCCGTTGAGGGCCGTCACGTCGTTGGCGCCCACCATGATCACCGCCGCATCCGGCGGCTTCCCGGCCACGAACATCGCATCGACTTGGCCGCACACGCCTTTCGACGTTGCGCCGACGATTGCCTTGGTGCTCAACCGGATTCGCTTGCCCGTCTGTTCGGCGAGGCCGCGCGCGATTCGCACTCCCGGCACTTCCTCGGCGCTGGTGCACCCGTAGCCGGCGGCCGTCGAGTCGCCGAAGATCATCAGGCTCAGATCGAACGGCACGCCGCGGTGCCACCGCTCCACCGGGCCGCCACCGCGGGTGTACACGCCGTCGGCGCGCGGCGGGATGTCCCACGACTTGGGGATGACGGTGCGCGCGTGCGTCGCCTGGCCGGCCAGCAGGTTGCGCGCGCCCAGATAGGCAGTTCCTGTCGAGGCGAGGGCGCCTGCGGTGGCCAGGGCGATTGCCGAACGACGGGGCACCCGCATGGTCACGCGGTCCATTTTAGATGGGCTTGCATGTTTGCGGGGTCCGCTGACCAACAATGTGGTCACGGGAAGAATCAAATTGGTAACGAATCAGGCTTTTTAAATGTTCTCTTAAGAAGTGCCTGTCAAGCTGAGTCGGCGGGGTCGGCTGAGTGCCTTGGGCAAACCGCTGAACCAGACGCTTAGCTGCCTCGTCACATGCTGTATCGCACTACAAAGACGTAGGAAGTGTTGAGCATGAGCGCACCCGGCCAGGTATCCGGCTCCCCCCGGACTGCCCTTCGTCCTTATCAAGTTCTCAAGGCGCGTCGCGCCGAGGCGCGCCGATACGCGATGAGCGATGGCACCCCGGTCGAGGTCCTGGAGTCCGGGCCCAGCGTTGCTGCGCGGGTGGCCAACCTGGCGTCGCGGGTGACGGTCCGGCCGGTTCTGTCCGTCGGCAGCCACGTCCCCAACTTCCCCTGGCCCTGGGGCCTCATCGACCTGGCGGCCCGGGTGGTGCTCCCGGTGACGGCCACCGTCCGCGAGACGGTGAACTTGCCCAACGCGTCGGCGCAGCTGGTGCGCGCCCCCGGCGTGCTGCCCGCGGACGGCACCCGGCGGGTGGTCGTCTACTTTCACGGCGGCGCGTTCCTGACGTGCGGGGCGAACTCGCACGGTCGGCTGGTCGAGGCGCTGTCACAGTTTGCTGATGCGCCGATCCTGGTGGTCAACTACCGTCTCCTGCCCAAGCATTCGATCGGGATGGCGCTCGACGACTGCCACGACGGCTACCAGTGGCTGCGGCTGCGCGGATACGAGCCGGATCAGATCGTGCTGGCCGGCGACTCCGCGGGCGGCTACCTCGCGCTCGCGCTGGCGCAACGCCTGCAGGAGGAGTGCGAGGAGCCGGCCGCGCTGGTATTGATCTCGCCGCTGCTGCAGCTGGCGAAGGAATACAAGCAGGCCCATCCCAACATCAACACCGACGCGATGTTCTCCGCCCGGGCGTTCGACGCGCTGGCCGCGCTGGTTGCCAGCGCGGCCGAAAAGCACAAAGTCGGGGGGCGGCCCGAGGAGATCTACGAGCCGGTCGAGCACATCAAGCCGGGCCTGCCGCGGACGCTGATCCACGTGTCCGGATCCGAGGTGTTGCTGCACGACGCGCGGCTGGCGGCGAGCCGGCTGGCCGCGGTCGGTGTGCCGGCCGAGGTGCGGGTGTGGCCCGGCCAGATTCACGACTTCCAGCTGGCCGCTCCGATGGTCCCGGAGGCGGTTCGCTCGCTGCGCCAGATCGGCGACTATATCCGTGAGGCCACCGGCTAGCCCAACCCGTCGGGCGCGAACTCCGAAGCCGTCGTGCACCCCCGGAACCTGCCTGAGACGATGAACGCATGCGGATCGCCCAGCACATCAGTGAGCTCATCGGCGGCACGCCGCTAGTTCGCCTGAATTCCGTGGTTCCCGACGGCGCCGGCACTGTGGCGGCCAAGGTCGAGTACCTCAACCCCGGGGGTAGCTCGAAGGACCGGATCGCGGTGCGGATGATCGACGCCGCGGAAGCGAGCGGCCTGCTGAAGCCCGGCGGCACCATCGTCGAACCCACCTCGGGCAACACCGGCGTCGGCCTGGCGCTGGTGGCACAGCAACGCGGGTACAAGTGCGTGTTCGTCTGCCCCGACAAGGTCGGCGAGGACAAGCGCAACGTGCTGCTCGCCTACGGCGCGGAGGTGGTCGTCTGCCCGACGGCCGTGCCGCCCGACCACCCGGACAGCTACTACAGCGTCTCCGACAGGCTGACCCGGGAGATCGAGGGCGCCTGGAAGCCTGACCAGTACGCGAACCCGGAGGGTCCGGCCAGCCACTACGCCACCACCGGCCCCGAGGTCTGGGCCGACACCGACGGCAAAGTCACCCACTTCGTCGCCGGCATCGGCACCGGCGGCACGATCACCGGTGCGGGCCGCTACCTAAAAGAGGTGTCGGGCGGGAAGGTTCGCATCATCGGCGCCGACCCCGAGGGCTCGGTGTACTCCGGCGGGACCGGCCGGCCCTACCTGGTCGAGGGCGTCGGTGAGGACTTCTGGCCGGCCGCATACGACCGCACGGTGCCCGACGAGATCATCGCGGTGTCCGACTCCGACTCGTTCAACATGACCAGGCGGCTGGCCCGCGAGGAGGCGATGCTCGTCGGGGGGTCGTGCGGGATGGCGGTGGTGGCCGCGCTGAAGGTCGCCGAGGAGGCCGGACCCGACGCGCTCGTCGTGGTGTTGCTGCCCGACGGCGGGCGCGGCTACATGGCGAAGATCTTCAACGACGCCTGGATGTCTTCGTACGGATTCCTGCGCAGCCGTCTCGACGGCTCGACCGAGCAGGCCTCGGTGGGCGACGTGCTGCGCCGCAAGTCCGGCGAGCTGCCCGACCTGGTGCACACGCACCCGTCCGAAACCGTCCGCGACGCCATCGGCATCCTGCGCGAGTACGGCGTGTCCCAGATGCCCGTGGTAGGCGCGGAGCCGCCGGTGATGGCCGGCGAGGTGGCCGGCAGCGTCTCCGAGCGCGAACTGCTCTCGGCCGTCTTCGAGGGCCGGGCCAAATTGGCCGACGCCGTCTCGCTGCACATGAGCCCGCCGCTGCCGATGATCGGCGCGGGGGAGTTGGTCAGCGCGGCCGGCAAGGCGCTGCGCGACTGGGATGCGTTGATGGTGGTCGAGGAGGGCAAACCGGTCGGGGTGATCACCCGCTACGACCTGCTCGGTTTCCTCTCGGACGGCCCCCGCGCACCAAGTGCGCGGCGCTAGCGGCGACCCCTTCAAGCCGCGACGCGCGTCTCGCCCGGCCGCTGCGCGCTCAGGTACTGTAATGCGGCCTGGTTCAGCTGGTTCGCAGTGGAAGGGGTGCCCATGACCGATCAACCGCCGCCCGGCGACGCTTATCCACCACCTCCGCCGCCGCCCGGGTCGTCCGGTGGGCAGGCCGTTCCGCCCCCTCCATCGACTCCCGCAGGCGGCTCCTATCCGCCGCCTCCGCCGCCGCCCGGCGGCTCCTATCCGCCGCCCCCGCCGTCCGCCGGTGGGTACGCGCCACCGCCTCCCGGACCGGCGATCCGCACGCTGCCGACGGAGTCCTACACGCCGTGGCTGACCCGCCTGGTGGCGTTCATCATCGACATCCTCCCGTACGCCGTCGTGCACGGTATCGGGACCGGGATCCTGGTCGCCACCCAGCAGACGTCGTGCATCACCGATGTCACGCAGTACGCCGTCAACCAGTACTGCGTGACGCAGAACTCGACCATCGGCCTGGCCGCGCAGTGGTTGGCGTCGCTGGTCGGACTGATCTATCTGATTTGGAACTACGGCTACCGCCAGGGCACCACCGGGTCGAGCGTCGGCAAATCGGTGATGAAGTTCAAGGTGGTCAGCGAGGTCACCGGCCAGCCCCTCGGTTTCGGAATGTCCATCGTGCGTTCCCTCGCGCACTTCGTCGACGCCATCATCTGCTTCATCGGTTTCCTTTTCCCGCTGTGGGATTCGAAGCGACAGACGTTGGCGGACAAGATCATGACGACGGTTTGTCTGCCGCTCGACGGGACCGAGCAACAGCCGAGCTAGCCGTGCGGGCGCGGTAGCCGACTCGGTCGTCACCTAGGCTGGTCGTCGATGAGCGACGACCACACCGGACACTTCACCGGACTCGCCACCAAAGCGATTCACGCCGGCTACCGGCCGGACCCGGCGACGGGCGCGGTCAACGCCCCGATCTATGCCAGCAGCACGTTCGCCCAAGACGGAGTCGGCGTGCTGCGCGGCGGGTTCGAATACGCGCGCACCGGCAACCCGACGCGCAGCGCGCTGGAGGCCTCGCTCGCCGCCGTCGAAGAGGGCAGCTACGGGCGCGCGTTCGCCTCGGGTATGGCCGCCACCGACTGCGCGCTGCGGGCGATGCTGCGGCCCGGCGATCACGTGATCATCCCCAACGACGCCTACGGCGGCACCTTCCGGCTGATCGACAAGGTGTTCACGCAGTGGAACGTCAGCTACACGCCGGTGGCGCTGTCCGACATGGACGCCATCCGCGCCGCGGTCACGCCCCAAACCCGGCTGATCTGGGTGGAGACACCGACCAACCCGCTGCTGTCCATCGCCGACATCGCGGCCCTCGCCGAACTGGGCGCGCGGTCCTCGCTAAAGGTCTTGGTGGACAACACATTTGCCTCACCCGCACTGCAGCAGCCGCTGAAGCTGGGTGCCGACGTGGTGCTGCATTCGACCACGAAGTACATCGGTGGGCACTCCGACGTGGTGGGCGGGGCGTTGATCACCAACGACGCGGAGCTGGACGCGGCCTTCGCCTTCCTGCAGAACGGCGCGGGTGCGGTGCCCAGCCCGTTCGACGCCTACCTGGCCATGCGCGGCCTGAAGACCCTGGTGCTGCGGATGCAGCGACACAGCGAAAACGCTTCGGCCGTCGCCGAATTCCTCTCCGGCCATCCGGCGGTGAGCACCGTGTTCTACCCCGGTCTGCCCGGCCACCCCGGGCATGAGATCGCCGCTCGGCAGATGCACGGCTTCGGCGGCATGGTGTCGGTCCGCATGCGAGGCGGCCGGCAGGCCGCACAGGATCTGTGCGCCCGCACCGAAGTGTTCATCCTGGCCGAGTCGCTCGGCGGCGTCGAGTCATTGATCGAGCACCCGAGCGCCATGACGCACGCCTCGACGGCCGGTTCGCAATTGGAAGTGCCCGACGACCTGGTGCGGTTGTCGGTCGGCATCGAAGACATCGCCGACTTGCTGGCCGACCTCGACCAGGCGCTGGACTAGTGGCGATCGCGAGCGCGGCGTAGCCGGGCGATGCGGGTCGCCACCACAGGGCTAGTGGCGATCGCGAGCGCGGCGTAGCCGGGCGATGCGGGTCGCCACCACGACTAGCCGGCTAGGAGTGGTAGGGCTCCGCGCTGACCAGCGTGACCTCTACGGTGTTGCCGTTGGGCACCACGTAGCTGCGGGTCTCGCCCACCTTCGCGTCGATGAGGGCGCCGCCCAGCGGTGAGTTGGGCGAATACACCTCGAGCTTGCCGTCGTTGACGCCCTCCTGGCGGGTGGCGATCAGGAACGTCTCGGTGTCCGACTTGTCGCCGTTGTAGTAGACCTTCACCACCGAACCAGGCAGTGCGACGCCGGACTGCTTGGGCGCCTCGCCGACCTTGGCGTTGTTGAGCAGGTCCTGCAGCTGGCGGATGCGGGCCTCTTGCTGGCCCTGCTCTTCGCGGGCGGCGTGGTATCCGCCGTTCTCGCGCAGATCCCCTTCTTCACGGCGATCGTTGATTTCCGCGGCGATCACCGGACGATTGGCGATCAACTGATCGAGCTCCGCCTTCAGCCGGTCATGTGACTCCTGGGTCAGCCAGGTCACCGAAGTGTCGGTCATCTCGTCGTGCTCCTCATGTTGTCGTTCCGCGTACCCGCGTAAGCCTGTTTAACCCCGCCGCCGGGAGTATCCGGGTCTGCTCCCCGTGTGCTGCCGATCCGTTCTGCTCACGGCCTTAATGCAGCAATACACGGTCCCATCAGGAACCGTGCATTCACCCATGTTACCACCGCGCAAACAATTGATGACCCCAAATTCGCAGTTCGGCTGTTGTTACGGGGTCCCGCCGGGCCGCAAATAGGCGGGCACGTCGGTGCCGCAGCCGTAGATGTCGGCCATCACCGGGGGTTTGCTGGACTTCACCGTGGTGGTCAGTTGCACCGTGGCCGCATCGGACGGGGGGACCAGCACCTCCCGCCTGCCCGTCTCGCTGCCGTCCTTGGCCCGGACCCGCACGATGCAGTCCACCGGCCGCGACGGATCCGATCGCGTCACGCTGATCGTTACCGATGCCGTCTCGTCGTCGATGACCCGATAGCTGCCCAGCGTGCCCGTCACGGGACTGCTGCCCAACCGGTGGTAGCCGACGACGGCGATCAGCAGGCCGGCCGCGACCACCAGCGCGCCCAGCGCGATGACCACCCAACGCCGGGGTACGCGCGGGCGCCCGGCGCGCCCATAGCGGGCCTCCGGAAGCGAAGGGGAAGTTTCCGTCATGCCTGGGTATGCCTGGAGTGGTCGGCTGCCGGACAGCGGCCTGCAGCATGCAACGATCTGAAGAACTGGAATTATAGGTTCGCATCCAGCGACCAGCAGACCGACAAGGGGGCACGTGAGCGAACTGCGGTTGATGGCGGTGCACGCCCATCCCGACGACGAGTCCAGCAAGGGCGCTGCCACCCTCGCCCGTTACGCCGACGAGGGCCACCGGGTGCTGGTGGTGACGCTGACAGGCGGCGAGCGCGGCGACATCCTCAACCCGGCGATGGACCTGCCGGAGGTGCACGGCCACATTGCCGAGATCCGGCGCGACGAGATGGCGAAGGCCGCCGAGATCCTCGGTGTCGAACACACCTGGCTGGGCTTCGTCGACTCCGGCTTGCCCAAGGGCGACCCACCGCCCCCGCTCCCCGAAGGATGCTTCGCGCTGGTGCCGCTGGACGAGTCGGTCGAGTCGCTGGTGCGCGTCGTCCGCGAGTTCCGGCCGCACGTGATCACCACCTACGACGAGAACGGTGGCTACCCGCATCCGGATCACATTCGCTGCCACCAGGTTTCGGTCGGCGCCTTCGAGGCGGCCGGAGACTACCGGCGGTTTCCGGACGCGGGCGAGCCATGGGTCGTATCGAAGCTCTACTACATCCACGGATTCTTGCGGGCCCGGATGCAGCTGCTGCACGACGAGGCCATCAAACACGGGCATGAACCCCCGTTCGCGAAGTGGCTCGAGCACTGGGACGCCTCGCACGACCCGTTCGAGTCCCGAGTCACGACGCGCGTCGAGTGCTCGGCGTATTTCAGCCAACGCGACGACGCACTGCGGGCGCACACCACCCAAATCGACCCGGACCACGACTTCTTCGCCGCGCCCATCGAATGGCAACAGCGGCTCTGGCCGACGGAGGAGTTCGAGCTCGCGCGTTCGCGGGTGCCCGTCCGACTGCCCGAGGACGATTTGTTCGCCGGAATCGAGAGTGACGGGTGAACCACTTCTATTGGGCGGCGAGTGCGTTGGCCGACGGCGCGCCAAAGCACACCGGGCCGGACTTCGGAAAGGCCAGCCCGATCGGGCTGCTGATCGTCGTGGTGCTGCTGATCGCCACGCTGTTCCTGCTGCGCTCGATGAACAAGCAACTCAAGAAGGTGCCCGACTCGTTCGACCCCAAGGACCCCGAGCCCGACCAGGCCGCCGACGAAGGCACCGACGGGGTCGACAAGGCAGACAACCGTCCCCCGGGCCAGGCGAACGGATCGGAGCGGGCCCCGGGACCCGGCGATGAGCCCGGCTGACGCCGCCGCGACGAACACCCTTGGGCTGGCCACCAGCCCTTATCTGCGGCAGCACGCCGACAACCCAGTGCACTGGCAGCAGTGGACCCCGCAGGCGCTCGCGGCCGCGGCCGAGCGCGACGTGCCCATCCTGCTTTCCATCGGCTATGCCGCGTGCCACTGGTGTCACGTCATGGCTCACGAATCGTTCGAGGACGACGAGGTGGCCGCCGCGATGAACTCCGGATTCGTCTGCATCAAGGTCGACCGGGAGGAGCGCCCGGACCTCGACGCCGTCTACATGAACGCCACCGTGGCGCTGACCGGACACGGCGGCTGGCCCATGACGTGTTTCCTGACGCCCGACGGCCGGCCCTTCTTCTGCGGCACGTACTACCCGAAAGACAGCTTCCTGCAACTGCTTTCGGCGGTGTCGGCCACCTGGCACCAGCGCCGCGGCGAGGTCGAGGAGGCGTCGGACCAGATCGCCGGCGAACTGCGCGCGATGGCGAGCGGGCTGCCGGGCGGGGGACCGGACGTAGCGCCGGCGCTGTGTGATCACGCGGTCGCCGCCGTGCTCGGCGACCGCGACGCGGTGCATGGCGGCTTCGGCGGCGCTCCGAAATTCCCGCCGTCGGCACTTCTCGAGGCCTTACTGCGCAACCACGAGCGCACCGGTTCGGCGGCGGCGCTGGAGGCCGTCGCGCACACCGGCAACGCGATGGCCCGCGGCGGCATCTACGACCAGCTCGCCGGCGGGTTCGCCCGGTATAGCGTCGACAATGCTTGGGTGATACCGCATTTCGAAAAGATGCTGTACGACAACGCGTTGTTGCTGCGCGCCTACGCGCACTGGGCCAGGCGGACCGGGGATCCGTTGGCGCGCCGGGTCACCGCCCAGACCGCGCGCTTCCTGCTCGACGACCTGGCCGACGGTGTCGTGTTCACGTCGTCGCTGGACGCCGACGCCGAGGGCCGGGAGGGCTCGACCTATGTCTGGACACCCGGGCAGCTCACCGAGGTGCTCGGAACCGACGACGGACCTTGGGCCGCAACCGTTTTCGCGGTCACCGCGGCCGGCACCTTCGAACACGGGACCTCGGTGCTGCAATTGCCCGCCGATCCCGACGACCCGCAACGGCTCGAACGGGTCCGGGCCGCGCTGCTGGCCGCCCGGCTCACCCGCGCCCAACCCGGGCGCGACGACAAGGTCGTCACGTCCTGGAACGGTCTGGCGATCACCGCGCTGGCCGAGGCGGGTGTGGCCCTGGACGCACCCGAATTGGTCGGCGCCGCAAGCGATTGCGCGCGTGCACTGCTGGACTCGCACCTCGTCGACGGGCGGCTGCGGCGCGCCAGCCTGGGCGGGGTGGTCGGCGGCAGCGCCGCCATCCTCGAGGACCACGCGATGCTGGCCATCGGCCTGCTCACTCTTTACCAGCTGGACGCCGACGCCGACTGGCTGACGGCGGCAACGGATCTGCTCGACACCGCGCTGCGGCACTTCGCCGACCCGCAGCGGCCCGGCCGCTGGTTCGACACCGCCGACGACGCCGAGCGGTTGATGCTTCGGCCCGCCGACCCGCTCGACGGGGCGACTCCGTCGGGCGCGTCGTCGATCACCGAGGCGCTGCTCACCGCCGCGCACCTGGTCGACGGCGACCGCGCGGAGCGGTACCTGCGGGCGGCGGCCGACTCGCTCAACACCCAGTCGGTGCTGCTGGAGCGCGCGCCACGCTCGGCGGGCCACTGGCTGGCCGTGGCGGAAGCCGCGGTGCGCGGACCGCTGCAGATCGCGGTCGCCTGCGAACCTTCGCGGTCGGCGCTACTGGCCGATGCGCGCCGGCTGGCACCGGGCGGGGCCATCGTCGTGGGCGGCGAAAAGGACTCGTCGGCGCTGCTGGCCGGCCGCGACCGGGTGGCCGGTGCCGACGCCGCGTACGTGTGCCGCGGCCGGGTGTGCGACTTGCCGGTGACCACCGCCGAAGACCTCGCGCGGGCGCTCGGCGCGCCACGGTAGCGTGACGTTTCATGCCGAGCGCCCAACACATCACCGACACGGTCAACCGCTACATCGAGCTGGTCGCCAAGGGCAGCGCCGACGAGCTGGTCGAGCTCTACGCCGATGACGCCACCGTCGAGGATCCCGTCGGCGGCGAGGTGCACATCGGCCGCCAGGCGATCCACGGCTTCTATTCGGCGGTCAACGATGTGCAGCGCGAATGTGAGCTGGTGACGCTGCGGGTCGCGGGCAACGAGGCCGCCTTCCATTTCCGGCTCACGATCACCGCCGGGGAGCACCGGATGGTCATCGAGCCGATCGACGTGATGGCGTTCGGCGAGGACGGCAAGGTCGCTCACATGAAGGCGTACTGGTCGCCCGCCGACGTCACGCAGCTGTAGTCGCTCAGTGCATCAGCCACGCGTGGTCGCCGACATAGAACACCGCGAACCACATGGCGATGTAGTGCAGGATGGCCGCGATCGCGGTGAAGGCGTGGAAGAACTCGTGATACCCGAATGTTCTGGGCCACGGGTCGGGCCACCGTAGCCCGTAGAAGATGCCGCCGACGCTGTAGAACACCCCGCCGACGGCCAACAGCACCATCGCCGCCACGCCGGCCTTATGCAGAATCGTCGGGCAGTACCACACGGCAACCCAGCCCAGCAGTAGGTACAGCGGCACACCCAGCCACCGCGGTGCCGTCGGCCAAAACACCTTCAGCAGGATGCCCGCCGCCGCGCCGCCCCACACGATCCACAGCACCTCCACGCCGGTCTGTTGCGGCATGGCCAGGCGCGCGAAGGGCGTGTAGCTGCCGGCGATGAACACGAAGATCATCGAATGGTCCAGCCGCTTCATCAGGTTCCGGGCGGCATCGGACGTCCACTGCACCCGGTGATAGGTGGCGCTGACGGCGAACATCGCCACCGTGGCCGCCGCGTAAATCAGCGTCGAATGACCGGCGCGCGGCGACGAGGCGGCCCACGACACCGACACCAGCGTGGCGCCGGTAATGATCGCCAGCCACGCGGAGAAGAAGTGGATCCAGCCGCGCATGCGGGGCTTGCTCAGCGCCTGGGCCGCACCTTCGACAAGCTGTTCGACGGTGTTGCCGGGGGCGACGGCCTCGGATTCGCGATCCGAACGCTCCGGATTGGCAGACGTGCTCGTCTGGCTGCTCATGTCTCCTGTGCCCTCGTCTTAAAGGTCGGGGATTGCCAGTGGCTGCTCTCCATCAACAGTAGTCGGCATCGGTCACGGCATGGTCTCCGCGCGCGGGTGACATCGCCGGAATAGCAGGGGGGAATTTGGCGCAGCTCACAGTAGGCTGAATCTCCGTGGAAATTATCCCGCCGCGTCTCAAAGAGCCGCTGTATCGCGTCTATGAGTTGCGGCTGCGGCAGGGTCTGGCCTCCTCCAAATCACACCTGCCGCGTCACATCGCGGTCCTGTGCGACGGCAACCGGCGATGGGCCCGCGACGCGGGCTATGCCGACGTCAGCTACGGCTACCGCATGGGCGCGGCGAAGATCGCCGAGATGCTGCGCTGGTGCCAGGAAGCCGGCATCGAGATGACGACGGTCTACCTGCTGTCCACGGAAAACCTTCAACGCGACCCCGACGAGCTGGCGGGGCTCATCGAAATCATCACCGACGTCGTCGAGGAGATCTGCGCACCCGCCAACCGCTGGAGCGTGCGCACCGTCGGCGATCTGGAGTTGCTCGGCGAGGAACCGGCCCGGCGGCTGCGCGACGCGGTGGAATCCACACCCGTCGTGGCGACGTTCCACGTCAATGTCGCGGTCGGTTACGGCGGCCGCCGCGAGATCGTCGACGCGGTGCGGGCATTGCTGAGCAAGGAACTCGCCAACGGTGCCTCCGCCGAGGAGCTCATCGATGCGGTCACCGTCGACGGCATCTCCGAAAACCTTTACACCTCTGGGCAACCCGATCCCGACCTGGTGATCCGCACGTCGGGGGAGCAACGCCTGTCCGGGTTCCTGCTGTGGCAGAGCGCGTATTCGGAGATGTGGTTCACGGAGGCGCACTGGCCCGCGTTCCGCCGGGTGGATTTTCTGCGCGCGCTGCGTGACTACAGTCAGCGGCACCGCAGGTACGGCAAGTAGCGGGTCGGCGCGAGCCCGGCGCGTGCCGATCGCAAGCGCGGCGCGAGCCGGGCGCAGCGGGTCGGCACGCATCAGACCGTGCCAAACTGGGTGCATGGCTGCGCTGTCGGCGGTGGTTTTCACGCTGAGCGGGTGGCTCGGGCTGTACCTGCTCGCTCGCGATCCGCGGAAGCCGGTGCTCGTGTTGGCGGCGATCGGCCTGTGCGGTTTCGCGCTGGTGGTCGCGCTCGACGCGGTGCGGACCGCCAGCCCCGCGTACGCGCACGTGCTCAGCCGCGTTGAGATCTACCTGGTGACCATCCCTGGCGTGGCCTGGTTCGCGGTGCTCGTCGAGCTGTCCCGGCCCAGCGACGGCTCGAGGCCGCGCACGCGCGAGTTGTTGCTGGTTGCCGGCGTCGCCGCGCTGACCCTGTTCGGGGCGATGCTGGCCGGCAGCGTCGAGGGTCCACTCCGGACGGGGCACTGGGTGATGTTCGCGGTGATCTCGGTATCCACCTTCGCGGCGATGGCCGTCGCGTTGCGGCAGCCGCGTCGGCCGCGGTCGGCGATCGGGCTCGCCGTCGTCGCGACGCTGTTCTTCGCGCTGGGCAATGCCATCCTGATCATTCCGCTGGGCCTGGTGCCCAGCTGGGTGGCGCTGGCGTCGACGAGTTTGGACGTTCTGTCGCTCGGGTTCGCCGTGGCGCTGTGGGACGCGTTCGACGAGGGTCAGGCGTTGCGCGCCGACATGCTCCGCTCGTTTGCCGGCTCGGTGGCGGTGGCGGTGTTGTTCGGCGGCCAGGCGCTGATCGGCCTGGCGCTGACTCGCGACGACCGCGCCGCGCAGACCGCGCTCACCGTGCTGCTGTTCACCAGCCTGGCGGTCGCGGTCGCGGTGCAGGTGCTGGCGGATCCGCTGGCCGGGGTTCTCGATCGGCTGGCGTTCTCGAAATCCCCCGCGCTGCGGGAAGATCGGGCGGCGCTGCGGAACACCGGCGCGGCGCTGCCGTTGCGGTCGGTGGATCCGCTCGACCACGTCGACGACATCACGTTCGCCAGGCTCACCCGCCGTGCCCTGGGCCATTACGGCGACCTGAGCAAGCTGGTCGCCAGCCCGCTGACCGCGCTGCCCGTCATCGACGAGCGACTCGCCGCCCGGGGGGCGCCCGACCATCCGCTGGAGCGGGCCAACGAACTCAAGGCGGTTCTCGCGGACGCGATCGGGCGGCTCAAGCCGCGCGACGCCGGCGATTTCGGGACCACCGAGCAATGGCGCCACTACAACTCGCTGTATTTCCCCTACGTCGTCGGCGTGCGCGCGTACGCGCAGAACGCCACCGCCGCGGGACTCGATCCCACCGCTCGCCAGGCCTGGCATTGGTTGGTCACCGAGGTCCCGCAGCGCTCGCTGCACAACTGGCAGAACGCCGCCGCCCGGCTGATCGCCGCCGACCTGCGCGGGCGGGTGTCGGTGGCCAGCGAGTAATCCGGGACGGTTCCCGTTGTGACTGCTGGGGCTGTTGAATGCCAGACTGACGGTTGTCGAATAACAATTCTGATACTTGCCCGCAAATGGGAATAGCCCGGCGAACCCGCTGGTCTTTGTTTCCGTGGCAGTAGTTGGCAGTGCCACGAGTCGATATGGCAGTGCGCCGGCGGCACGCTGAAGTTCGACCCAATCCGCCATCGCGAGGAGTAATCACATGATGTATGCATCTGGCGCGCCCGGTCTGGCAACCCGCCCCCTCTACGACTCGACCGACTCGCTGCTGCGTTTCGCCATGCGCGCCGACGCCACACTGACGGGCCTGTGCGGTTTGGTGATCGCTTTTCTGGCCGACCCGCTTTCGTCGCTGACCGGCCTGACCTCGCTGCAGGAGTACAGCCTCGGCGCCTTCTTCGTGCTCGGCGGCCTGGCGGTGTTCCTCCTCGCGGCGGCCCCAAACCTGCGCCGCGTCGGAATCGGCGTCGTCGCGGCCAACGTCGTGTTCACTCTGGGCGCCATCGTGGCCGCCGAAGCGCTGCCGTTGCCCGCGACGGGCATTGCCGCCACGCTGGCCGGTGGCGTGTACACCGCGGCGTTCGCCGGACTGCAGTACTGGGGCGTGCGTCGTCTCGCGACGGCGTAGTCGCTTAGAGCTTGCGCAACCGGAGCCGGTTGATCGAGTGGTCGGCGTCCTTGCGCAGCACCAGGGTGGCCCGGGGCCGGGTCGGCAGGATGTTCTCGACCAGGTTGGGCCGGTTGATGGACCGCCAGATCTCGCGCGCCGCGGCGACGGCCTTCGTGTCGCCCAGGGCCGAGTAGTGGTGGAAGTGTGACTCCGGGTCGGCGAATGCCGTGCCGCGCAGCGACAGGAACCGCGACACGTACCACTGCTCGATGTCTTCGATGCGGGCGTCCACATACAGCGAGAAGTCGAACAGGTCCGACACCATCAGGGTCGGACCGGTCTGCAGGACGTTGAGGCCCTCCAGGATCAAGATATCGGGATGGCGCACGACGTGCTTGGCGCCGGGGATGATGTCGTACTTCAGGTGCGAGTAAACCGGCGCGCACGCGTAGTCGCTGCCGGATTTGACCGACGTCACGAACCGCATCAGCGCCCGGCGGTTGTAGCTCTCTGGGAAACCCTTGCGGTGCATCAGGTTTCGCCGATCGAGTTCGGCGTTCGGGTACAAGAAGCCGTCGGTGGTCACCAGGTCCACCCTCGGGTGGTGATCCCAGCGGGCCAGCAGGGCCTGCAGCACGCGCGCGGTGGTCGATTTGCCGACCGCGACGCTGCCGGCCACGCCGATCACGAACGGCACCGGCCGGTCCGGGTTCTGTTGCGGCTCGCCGAGGAACTCGGCCGTGGCGGCAAACAACCGCTGGCGCGCGGCGACCTGAAGGTGAATCAGCCGGGCCAGCGGCAGGTAGACCTCTTCCACTTCGAGCAGGTCCAGCTGCTCACCCATACCGCGCAGGCCAACCAATTCCTCTTCGGTGAGGGCCAGCGGCGTCGACATGCGAAGCGCGCGCCATTGCTTTCGGTCGAACTCCACATAGGGGCTCGGCTCGCTAAGCCGCGGCATAGTGCAAGTGTTGCAGGGGCGGACGCGCCCCCGACGGCTGGGCTGGCTAAACCCTCGCTGGATAGACTGGCCCCGTGACTGCTGCACCTGACGCCCGCCCCTCCACGTCTGTCATGTCCGCTGGGCTCGCCGAGGTCGACCCCGACATCGCCGAGCTGCTCGGCAAGGAGCTGGGCCGGCAGCGCGACACCCTGGAGATGATCGCCTCGGAGAACTTCGTGCCGCGCTCGGTGCTGCAGGCCCAGGGCAGCGTGCTGACGAACAAGTACGCCGAGGGTTTGCCCGGCCGGCGCTACTACGGCGGCTG
>NZ_LZKF01000231.1:0-10387 GCF_001672665.1 Mycobacterium sp. E2238
ACGCCCGCGATGATTCGCTGGACTGCGCCGCCCGCTCCATCGACACCACCTCCGCGGCGGTGGCCGCCATGGCCGCGGAGGTCTTGTTGGCGGCCGCGGTCAGGTCACGGATCTCGGCGGTCGGCAACATCGAGCCGCGCTCGATGACGTTCAGCAGCGAGAGGAATCCGCGTTCGGAGGCGCCCAGCGCGTACATGGCGGGCCGCGCCGCGGACCCGGGCGGCGGCAGCCGACGCGCGTTCGCCGGGCGGGGGGTGGGCAGCGGCTCGGAGCGCAGCCACCGGTAGCGGAACAACAACAGCGTCGCCGGGACGGCCATGATGACCGCGACCGCGCCGGTGATCTCCAGCAGCAGCGCGAACCATCCCCACGCCGCCAGCAGCATCGTCACCGCCGCCCAGAACACGCAGCCGGCGGCGAAGATCAGGCCCCACCGCAGCGCGCGACGTTGCCGCCGCAGCAGCCGCGCACGCGGATCCGCGGCGGCGCTGAGCTTCTGGGCCACCAGATCGGACAGGTCGGCGGCGGTGGCCAGCCCGCGCCCGAGCAGCGTGCGCCAGAGCCCGCGTCGCGCCTCGCTCACCGCCACGACACCCGAGTTACTGGCCAAAGGGCTTCTCGGTGACCGCGCCAGTCTCGGCGGACGCGGGCCGGGCCTCCGGAGTGGCCCCGGCGGCGGGTGTCCCACCGGTCGGCAGCGCTTCGCCGCGCATCGACGCGCGGATCTGCTCCAGCCGGGAGTGACCGGCCATCTGCACCCCGGCCTGCTCGACCTCGAGCATGCGGCCCTGCACCGATCCCTGCGCGAGCTCGGCGGAGCCGATCGCGTTGGCGTAGCGGCGTTCGATCTTGTCGCGCACCTCGTCCAGGCTGGGCACGTTGCCCGGGGCGGCGATCTCGCTCATCGACCGCAGCGAGGCGCTCACCTGCTCCTGCATCTTGGCCTGCTCGAGCTGGCTGAGCAGCTTGGTGCGCTCGGCGATCTTCTGCTGGAGCACCATCGCGTTCTGCTCGACCGCCTTCTTGGCCTGGGAGGCCGCGCTCAGCGCCTGATCGTGCAGTGTCTTGAGGTCCTCGACGCTCTGCTCGGCGGTCACCAGCTGGGCCGCGAACGCCTCGGCGGCGTTGTTGTACTCGGCGGCCTTGGCGGCGTCACCGGCGGCGGTGGCCTGGTCGGCCAGCGTCAGGGCCTGACGCACGTTGACCTGCAACTTCTCGATGTCGGCGAGTTGCCGGTTCAGCCGCATCTCCAGTTGGCGCTGGTTCCCGATCACCTGCGCCGCCTGCTGCGTCAGCGCTTGATGCGTGCGTTGCGCTTCCTCGATGGCCTGCTGGATCTGCACCTTGGGGTCGGCGTGCTCGTCGATCTTCGCGTTGAACAGCGCCATCAGGTACTTCCACGCTTTGACGAACGGATTGGCCATGAGTGAGCTCCACCTTCGCTTCTTGTTGGCCGGATGGTCCCTGGATGGGCCGTCGCTTGTCGCTCAATTTAATGCGTCGGGGCCGATCGCCCTACCCCTGGCGCTGGAACGCCGCGCCGGGGGACCGCTCAGGCGATCGCCAGGGAAGCCACCGGCGGGATGACGACCTTCGTGCCGGCATCGATGCTGGGACCGCGCGCCCCGTCGACGGGCGCACTACGGGCCGCCCGTTCCTGGCCGGCCATCCGCTCGCCGGCGTCGGTGAGCACCGACGACAGCGGGACCTGTAACGCCTCGCAGATCGCGTTGAGCAGCTCGCTGGAGGGCTCCTTGCGCCCGCGCTCCACCTCGGACAGGTATCCAAGGCTCACCCGCGCCGAATCGGACACCTCGCGCAGCGTCCGGCCCTGCGTCACCCGGGCCTCGCGCAGCACGTCGCCGATGACCTCGCGCACTAATGACGGCATTCCCGCCCTCCTTCGTCAAGTCGGCCCCGCTCGGCACGGAATCGACCGCGTCCGGCAGATGCTCATTATGAAACGCGGGTGACGGGGCCTTGGTTCCCGTTCGGCGACCGGAAAATCAGTCCGTTGTCCGGCGCACTTCCCGAACGGTCGACACCACGTAGTCGATGCCGGTGACGATCGTCAGCACGATCGCCGCACCCATCACCACCGCCGCCGTCACCCGGAACGGCCCGGCCAGCGGCAGGATGAACAAGCCGATCGCCACCGCCTGGACCACGGTCTTGACCTTGCCGCCCCAGCTGGCCGGGATGACCCCGCGGCGGATGACCGCCAGCCGCAGCACGGTGACCCCGAACTCGCGCGCCAGGATCACCACCGTGACCCACCACGGCAGGTCGCCGAGCATCGACAGCCCGATCAGCGCCGACCCGATCAGCGTCTTGTCCGCGATCGGATCGACGAACGCGCCGAATTCCGTTGCCATTCCATAATTGCGGGCCAGCAGGCCGTCCAGCCGATCGGTGATGACCGCGACCGTGAAGATGACGAACGCCACCACCCGGAAGGCGACCTCGTGCCCGTCCTTGGCGAACAGCGCGAGCAGGAAAACCGGGACCAGCACCAGCCGGAGCAGCGTCAGCGTGTTGGCCAGGTTTGCGATGTGGACGCGGCCTGGGGGTCCCATCACCGGACCCGTTTGCGGCTGCCCCGACACGGCAACAGAATAACCGTTGGTCAGCATGCCCGTCCCCGATGCCGATACTGTTAGCCGTGACCGAAAGCTCACAGGACTGCCTGGTGCGACGCGCGCGAACGTCCGATGTCCCCGCCATCAAGCGCCTGGTCGACACCTACGCCGGCAAGATCCTGCTGGAGAAGAACCTGGTGACGCTGTACGAGGCCGTCCAGGAGTTCTGGGTGGCCGAATGCAACGACGAGGTGGTCGGTTGCGGCGCGCTGCACGTGATGTGGTCCGACCTGGGCGAGATCCGCACGGTCGCGGTCGACCCGGCGATGACCGGCCACGGCATCGGCCACGCGATCGTCGACCGGTTACTGGAGGTCGCGCGCGAGCTGCAGCTCAAGCGGCTGTTCGTGCTGACGTTCGAGACCGAGTTCTTCGGCAAGCACGGGTTCACCGAGATCGAGGGCACGCCGGTCACCGCCGAGGTGTTCGAGGAAATGTGCCGGTCCTACGACATCGGTGTCGCCGAGTTCCTGGACCTGAGCTACGTCAAGCCCAACATCCTGGGCAACTCCCGGATGCTGCTGGTGCTCTAGCCCGAAAGTGGCGCCCCGCGCTAGTCGTCGGGGTCGCCGCCGTCGGCGTCGCTGCCGCCCCGGATCAACGCCAGCGTTCCGGCCAGCTCGTCGGGCTTGACCAGCACCTCACGCGCCTTGGATCCCTCGCTGGGCCCGACGATGCCGCGGGTCTCCATCAGGTCCATCAACCGGCCGGCCTTGGCGAAGCCGACGCGCAGCTTGCGCTGCAGCATCGAGGTGGAGCCGAACTGGCTGGACACCACCAGCTCGACCGCCTGCAGGAACACGTCCATGTCGTCGCCGATGTCGGGGTCGACGTCGGTGCGTTCGCCCGTCGGCTTGGCCGTGGTGACGCCCTCGGTGTATTCGGGCTCGGCCTGGTCCTTGCACGCGTTGACGACGGCGTGGATCTCCTCGTCGGTGATGTAGGCGCCCTGCAGGCGCAGCGGCTTGCTCGCGCCCATCGGCAGGAACAGGCCGTCGCCCATGCCGATCAGCTTCTCCGCGCCGGCCTGGTCCAGGATCACCCGGCTGTCGGTGAGCGACGACGTGGCGAACGCCAGCCGCGACGGCACGTTGGTCTTGATCAGCCCGGTGACCACGTCGACGGACGGGCGCTGGGTGGCTAGCACCAGATGAATGCCGGCGGCCCGGGCTTTCTGGGTGATCCGCACGATCGCGTCCTCGACGTCGCGCGGGGCCGTCATCATCAGGTCGGCCAGCTCGTCGACGATCGCCACGATGTACGGGTAGGGCCGGTATTCGCGTTGGCTGCCCAGCGGCGCGGTGATGGCCCCCGACCGCACCTTCTCGTTGAAGTCGTCGATGTGGCGCACCCGCGATGCCTGCATGTCCTGGTAGCGCTGCTCCATCTCCTCGACCAGCCAGGCCAGCGCGGCGGCGGCCTTCTTGGGCTGGGTGATGATCGGGGTGATCAGGTGCGGAATGCCCTCGTACGGGGTGAGCTCCACCATCTTGGGGTCGATCAGGATCATCCTGACCTCTTCGGGGGTGGCCCGGGTCAGCAGCGACACCAGCATGGAGTTGACGAAGCTGGACTTGCCCGATCCGGTGGAGCCCGCGACCAGCAGGTGCGGCATCTTGGCCAGGTTGGCCGAGATGAAGTCGCCTTCGATGTCCTTGCCGAGGCCGATCACCAGCGGGTGGTGGTCGCGGCGGGTCGACGGCGCGGTCAGCACGTCGGCCAGGCGCACCATTTCCCGGTCGGTGTTGGGCACCTCGATGCCCACGGCGGATTTGCCGGGGATCGGGGCCAGCATGCGCACGCTCTCGGTGGCCACCGCGTAGGCGATGTTCTTCTGCAGCGCGGTGATCTTCTCCACCTTCACGCCCGGCCCGAGCTCGACCTCGTAGCGGGTGACGGTCGGCCCGCGGGTGCAGCCGGTGACGGCGGCGTCGACCTTGAACTGGGTGAGCACCTCGCCGATGGCCTCGGCCATGACGTTGTTGGCGGCGCTGCGCTTCTTCGGCGGGTCGCCCGCCACCAGCAGGCTCATCGACGGCAGGGTGTAGGGACCCTCGACGACGCGGTCCAGCACCTCGGTCTTCTTCTTGTCGCGGCGGCGGCCCTTCCCGATGGCCGGCTCCGGCGTGGTGGGAATGTCGTCCTCGTTGTCGCGCAAGGCGGGGGCCGGCTCCGCCGTCGCCCACGGCGGCGGCCCGCCTTCGGGATCGAGCGAACCGTCGTCGTAGTAGTCGTCGGAAAAGTCTTCGGCCGCAGGGGAATCCGCGTCGTCGTAGTCGTCGTAGTCGTACTCGTCGTCGCCGAGCAGCCGCGCGCCGAACATGGCGCGGACGGCGTCGGGCACCTCCCGGATGGTGGTCCCGGTCAGCAAGAGCAGGCCGAACATGAAGCCGATGAACAACAACGGCGCGGCGATCCAGGCTGTCAGCCCGTCCGACAGCGGGCCGCCGATGGCGAAGCCGATGAACCCCGCCGCGCGGCGCCGCGCTTCCGGGTCTTCCGGCGAGCCCGACCACAGGTGCCGCAGGCCGAGCGCGGAAAGCGCGATCAGGGTGGCGCCCAGGATCAGCCTGGGTCGCGCGTCGGGATTGGGCTGGGTTCGCATCAGCGCCACCGCCACCGCGGCGGTGACGACCGGGAGCGCCAGGACGCCCGCCCCGATGAAGGTGCGCAACAGCGTGTCAACCCACGCGCCGACCGGCCGGGCGGCGTTGAACCACGAGCTCGCGGCGACCACAACGGAAAGGCCGAGCAGCATCAGCGCGATCCCGTCGCGGCGGTGCCCCGGGTCGATGTCACGGGCGCGGCCGATCGACCGCGCCGCGCCGCCGGTGCTGCGGGCCGCCATCAGCCAGGTGGCGCGCAGGGCGCGGCCGCCGGTGAGTCCGGCGGCCACCAGGAGTGAATGGTTACGCCGCTTGGCGGGCCTGCTCGGCCGCTTGCGGGGCGCCGCCGGCCGCGCGCGACCCGACCCACTTCGCGAAGGGGCCTTTGACCTGCTCGTTCTGGCTTTGGAGCGGGCGGCGGTCTTGTTAGCCATGTCGGCAAGGGTAGTCGCACCGCCATCATCTGCACCACCCGCCACACTGGTAACGGTTCGGCTTGTGAGCCATCTGACGGGCCGGCCGCGGCGGCGCGTGAGTAGGGTGACAACCGGTGACCTGAATAACACAAGTCATGCGCGTCACCCACCCCGTAACCCAGGAGGCCCGAGCATGCCCGTCGTCGTCGTTGCCACCATGACCGTCAAACCGGAATCGGTCGACACGGTCCGCAACATCCTCACGCAGGCTGTGGAGGAAGTGCACAACGAACCCGGCTGCCAGTTGTACTCCCTGCACCAATCGGGCGAGACCTTCGTCTTCGTCGAGCAGTGGGCCGACGAGGAGGCGCTCAAGACGCACAGCACCGCCCCGGCCATCGGCAAGATGTTCGGCGCGGCAGGCGAGCACCTCGCGGGGGCGCCGGACATCAAGATGCTCCAGCCGGTGCCCGCGGGCGACCCGGACAAGGGTCAGCTCCGGTCCTGATGACGCGGCCCCTCGAAGGCAAGATCGCCTTCATCACCGGCGCGGCGCGCGGCCAGGGACGCGCACACGCGGTGCGGCTCGCCGCCGACGGCGCGAGCATCATCGCGGTCGACCTGTGCGACCAGATCGCCAGCGTGCCCTATCCCCTGGCCACCGAGGACGACCTGGCGCAAACGGTCAAGCTGGTCGAGGACACCGGCGCCCGGATCGTGGCCGCTCGCGGCGACGTCCGCGACCGGGCGTCGCTGTCGGCGGCCCTGCAGGCGGGCCTGGACGAGTTCGGCCGGCTCGACATCGTCGTGGCCAACGCCGGTATCGCACCGATGCAGTCGGGCGACGACGGCTGGCGCGACGTCATCGACGTCAACCTGACCGGCGTCTACAACACCATCAAGGTGTCCATCCCGACCATGGTCAAGCAGGGTACCGGGGGCTCGATCGTGCTGATCAGCTCGAGCGCCGGACTGGCCGGCGTCGGCAGCCCCGACGCCGGTTCCGTAGGCTATGCCGCCGCCAAGCACGGCGTGGTGGGGCTGATGCGGGTGTACGCGAATCTGCTTGCCACACAGTATATCCGGGTCAACTCGATCCATCCGTCCGGCGTCGAGACCCCGATGATCAACAACGAGTTCACCCGGGAATGGCTGGCCAAGATGGCGGCCGCAACCGACACGCCCGGCGCCATGGGCAATGCCATGCCGGTGGAGGTGCTGGATGTCGAGGATGTCGCCAACGCGGTGGCGTGGTTGGTGAGCGACCAGGCCCGCTACATCACCGGCGTCACTTTGCCGGTCGACGCGGGCTTCCTGAACAAGTAGCGGCGCATGGCACGAAATCCCGCCGCGCAGACCGCTTTCGGCCCGATGGTGTTGGCCGCCGTCGAACAGAACGAGGCGCCGGGTCGCCGCCTGGTGGACGACGACCTCGCGGAACTGTTTCTGCCGGCGCCGCTGCGCTGGCTCGTCGCGGCGACCCGGGTGGCGCCGGTGCGCCGCGTGATGATCCGCGCATCGGAGTGGACCGGGCGCGGTCTGTGGGCGAACATGGCCTGCCGCAAGCGTTTCATCGGCGACAAGCTGGCCGAGGCGCTCGAGGGCGTCGACGCGGTCGTCATCCTCGGCGCCGGATTGGACACCCGCGCCTACCTGCTGACCCGGCAGATCCGCATCCCCGTGTTCGAGGTCGACCTGCCGGTCAACGTCGCCAGGAAGGTGAAGACCGTCCGGCGGGTGCTCGGCGGGCCGCCGATGTCGGTGCGGCAGGTCGCGTTGGACTTAGAGCGCGACGACTTGCTGACCGCCCTGGCCGAGCACGGTTATCGCACCGATTACCGGGCCTTCTTCATCTGCGAGGGTGTCACCCAATACCTGACCGAAGCCACCGTTCGCCGGACGCTGGAGGGCCTGCGCGCGGCCGCACCCGGCAGCCGTTTGGTATTCACCTACGTCCGGCGGGATTTCATCGACGGTACCAATCGGTACGGTACGCGTAGGCTCTATCGCAGCGTCCGCCAGCGGAGGCAGTTGTGGCACTTCGGTTTACAGCCCGAGGAGGTCGGCGAGTTCATCGGGGAATACGGTTGGCGGCTGCTCGAGCAGGCCGGGCCCGACGAACTCCTCGAGCGTTACGTGCAGCCCACCGGGCGCAAGCTCAAGGCCTCGCAGCTGGAATGGTCGGCATACGCGGAAAAGCTGTAGGGCGGGTCAGACCTCGATGGTGGCGCCCCGCTTCGCCCGGCTCCGCCGCGCTCGCGATCGCCACTAGACCTCGATGACCGTCGGCACGATCATCGGTTGCCGGCGGTACGTCTCGCCCACCCACTTGCCGACGGTGCGGCGCACGGCCTGGGCGATGCGGCCTGGATCGGTGATGTTGTCGGCGGCAAGCAGTTCCAGCTCCGCCTCGACCCGGCGCCCGGCGGGCTCCAGCGCCTTGGGGTCTTCGGAGAAGCCGCGCGAATGCAGGTGCGGCGCGGCCACGGGACGCCCGGTGCCGCGCTGGACGACGACGGTCACCGCGACGAAGCCCGACGACAGGATGAGCCGTTCCCCCAGCGTGATATCGCCGACGTCGCCGCTGATGAGCCCGTCGACGAACATCTTGCCCACCGGCACCGCCCCGGCGATCGACGCCGTGCCGGCGACCAGGTCGACGCTGACGCCGTTCTCGGCCAACAGGATCGACTCCTCCGGCACCCCGGTGCTCGCCGCCAGCTTGGCGTTGGCGCGCAGCATCCGCCAGGTGCCGTGCACCGGCATGACGTTGCGCGGCCGCACACCGTTGTAGAGGAAGAGCAGCTCGCCGGCGTAGGCGTGGCCCGAAACGTGCACGCGCGCTTGGGCGTTGGTGACGACGCGCGCCCCGATCTTGGCGAGGGCGTCGATCACGCCGTAGACCGCCTCCTCGTTTCCGGGGATCAGCGACGACGCCAGCACGATCAGGTCGCCCGCGGTGAGCGTGATGCTGCGATGCTCGCCGCGGGACATCCGCGACAGCGCCGACATGGGCTCGCCCTGGGTGCCGGTGGTGATCAGCACCACCCGCTCGGGCGGCATCATCTCGGCGGCGCCGATGTCGATCACGTCGGAATCGGCGACCCGCAGGAACCCCAGCTCCCGGGCGATGCCCATGTTGCGCACCATGGACCGCCCGACGAACGACACCCGCCGGCCCAACGCGACCGCCGCATCGATGATCTGCTGCACCCGGTCGACGTTGGAGGCGAAGCACGCCACGATCACCCGGCCCTCGGCGCCCCGGATCAGGCGGTGCAGCGTCGGTCCCACTTCGCTTTCCGACGGCCCCACGCCGGGGATCTCGGAGTTGGTCGAGTCGCACAAGAACAGGTCCACCCCGGCGTCGCCGAGGCGGGACATGCCGGGCAGATCGGTGGGCCGGCCGTCGAGGGGAAGTTGGTCGAGTTTGATGTCGCCGGTGTGCAGGACGGTTCCCGCGCCGGTGTGCACGGCGATCGCCAGCGCATCCGGGATGGAGTGGTTGACGGCGAAGTATTCGCACTCGAAGACGCCGTGGGTGCTCCGCTGGCGTTCGCTGACCTCGATGAACACCGGCTTGAGCCGGTGCTCGCGGCATTTCGCGGCGACCAGCGCCAGGGTGAATTTCGACCCGACGACCGGGATGTCCGGGCGCAGCTTGAGCAGGAACGGGATGCCGCCGATGTGGTCCTCGTGCGCGTGGGTGAGCACCAGCGCCTCGATGTCGTCCAGCCGGTCCTCGATGTGGCGCAGATCCGGGAGGATCAGGTCCACGCCGGGCTCGTCATGCGTGGGGAACATCACCCCGCAGTCGATGATCAGCAACCGGCCGAGATGCTCGAAAACCGTCATGTTCCGGCCGATTTCGCTGATGCCGCCCAGCGCGGTGACCCGCAACCCACCGGTGGCCAAGGGACCAGGAGGGGCGAGGTCTACATCCACTTACGGGTCACCCTTTGACTCACCGGAGCACCGACGCCGCGCGCATATCGGCGGCCAGCGCATCGATTTGCTCGGGCGTCGCCGGCATCTGCGGCAGGCGGGGATCGCCAACTTCGATGCCCTGCAAGCGCAGACCCGCCTTGGACATCGTGACGCCGCCCAGCCGGCCCATCGCGTTGCACAGCGGGGCGACGGAGACGTTGATCTTCCGTGCGGTGGCGATGTCACCGGAAGCGAAGGCGGACAACATCTCTCGGAGCTGACCGGCGGCCACATGAGAGATCACGCTGATGAAGCCGGTGGCACCCATGGCCAGCCACGGCAGGTTCAGCGCGTCGTCGCCGGAATAGTAGGCCAGCCCGGTCTCGGCGATGATCTGGCCGCCGCTGTGCAGGTCGGCTTTGGCGTCCTTGATTCCCACGATGTTCGGATGGGCGGCCAGCGCGCGGATGGTCTCGGTCTCGATCGGGATCACCGAGCGCGGCGGGATGTCGTAGAGCAGCACCGGCAGTTCGGTGGCGTCGGCGACGGCGGTGAAGTGCGCGATGAGCCCGCTCTGCGGCGGCTTGGAGTAATAGGGGGTGACCACCAGCAATCCGTGGGCGCCCTCGGCCGCGCAGGCCTTGGCCAGCCGGACGCTGTGAGCGGTGTCGTAGGTGCCCGCGCCGGCGACGACCCGGGCGCGGTCGCCCACCGCTTCCAGCACGACGCGCAGCAATTCCCGCTTCTCGTCGTCGGTGGTGGTCGGCGACTCACCGGTGGTGCCGGAGACCACGAGGCC
>NZ_LZKF01000232.1:0-9918 GCF_001672665.1 Mycobacterium sp. E2238
GCCGTCCAAGACGCGCTGTTCTGGGTGGCTTTCATCGCCGCGAACACGTGCCCGCGAAGGGCGTCGTCGACGTCCATCTGCATTGCCGAGTCGGCGCACAGCTTGACCATCTGGCCGGTCACACCGAGGAAGAAGCCGCACCCCACCATGATCGGTAGCAGCAAGCCCGCGCCGGCGACCTCGATGATCGCCGAGGCCGCGAGCGCACCGTTGACCGTGGCGTAGCGGCCGCAGCGACGAACCGCCGGCGGGGTCAGCACGTTGGCCAGAAAAGCGCCCAAGCCGGTGGCACCGAAAAACACCAGCGCGGTACCCAGTCCCCCGACCGCGGGGTCGGTCAGGTGGTGCACCAGGAGCAAGACCAGCAGCGAGTTGATGCCGATCACCATTCGGTGCGCGGCCAGGCCCGACAGCGTGGCGGCGACCGTCGGTCGCTGTGCGACCGTACGCGCACCGTGCAGCCAGCCGGTGACCACGGCGTAGAGGACCGGTCCGTGGATCGCCCGCTTGGTGTCGTCGGGGCCCAGCACGCGGGAACCGAACCGTAGCGACAGAAACAAGGCGATCGACACGGGGACCGCGGTGAGGAAGATGATCGCCGAGGCGCCCTTGTCGCCCGCACCGACCAGGAACCGCGGAACCAGCATGAAGTTGGCACCGATGAAGGCGGCGACGGCCCCGGACGCGTTGGCCAAGGCGTTCATGGTCACGACCTGTTCGCGGGGCACGACGTGCGGCAGCGACGCCGACAGCCCGGACGCGACGAACCGGGCCAAGCCGTTGGCGAAGAGCGCGCCCAACAACAGCGGCAGGTCGCCGGCTTTCACGGCGAGGATCGTGCCGATGGCGGCGATCAGGATGAGGCGGCCGACGTTGGCGCCGACGAGCACCAGCCGCCGGTCCCAACGGTCCATCAGCGCGCCGGCGAACGGCCCCAGCAGCGAGTACGGCAGGAAGAGCACGGTGAACGCCCGTGCGATGGCCATCGGATCGGCGGCACGGTCCGGATTGAACAGCAACGCTCCGGCCAGACCGGCCTGGAACAGGCCGTCACCGAATTGACTCGCCATGCGCACCTGCAGCAGCCGCCAGAAGTCTGGCAAACCCCGTACCGACCGCCAGATTTCGACGGGTGCGCTTGAGTGCATCCGGGATTGGATCACGAAACCGACTTCCAAAGTTGGGGCTAGCAAGCTCGTCACCGTCCGAGCCGACGTACCAACAGTACAAATCTTCGCGCCCCGCGCTCGATTCCCCCGGGCGGCAGGCGCCGGATGCGATGATGGTTGGGTGCCGCCGCCCGAGGACCCAGAGGACTATGTCGCGCCGGCCGCGCAGCGGGTGCGCGCGGGGACGTTGCTGCTTGCCAACACCGATCTGTTCGAGCCGACTTTTCGGCGCAGCGTGATCTACATCGTCGAACACAACGACGGAGGCACGCTGGGGGTCGTGCTCAACCGCGCCAGCGAGACCGCGGTGTACAACGTGCTGCCGCAGTGGACCAAATTGGCGGCCAAGCCGAAGACGATGTTCATCGGCGGTCCGGTGAAGCGGGACGCGGCGCTATGCCTGGCGGCGTTGCGGGTTGGCGCGGATCCGCAAGGGGTGGCCGGGCTGCGGCATGTGGATGGCCGGGTGGTGATGGTCGATCTCGACGCCGACCCCGACACGATCGCTCCCATGGTGGAGGGCGTCCGGATTTTCGCGGGCTACTCCGGTTGGACCATTGGGCAGCTGGAAGGTGAAATCGAACGCGACGACTGGATCGTCTTGTCCGCGTTGCCATCTGACGTTTTGGCGGGGGCGAGGTCCGACCTGTGGGCGCAGGTGCTGCGCCGCCAGCCGTTGCCCTTGTCGTTGCTTGCCACCCACCCGATAGACCTGAGCCGCAACTAGCGCCCCTCCCCCGCCCGCGGGGGTCCAGCGGGCTTCAGTGGCAAGACTGCGTGCAGCCGGCGCAGGTTCCCCCGCAGCCGGGCGCCGCCGCCTCTCGCTGCAACGCGAAGCGCGCACTCTGCCATGACCCGGCGCCCACCGTTCCGAAGGCGCCCGCGACACAGACGATCAACACCACGAGTGCGGTGTGTGGGGAGGCTGCCAGCGCCACCACACCGCCCGCGGCCAGCATGATCGCCGCCGCCAGTTGCGCCGGGGCCATGGACCGCAGCGCGAGCGAGGTCGGGTCGACGTTCTGGGTGCGCGCCAACGACCAAGTTCCGAACCCGGCGGAGGCCACCGCCGCACACATGCACAGCACTCCCGCAATAAGCATGGCCTCACAATACGAGCCCGGACACCGGTCCGCTCAGTGGGCTCCAGCGGAGCCGCGGCACCGCTCAGTGCTGCAAGAACGAGAAATTGGGGAGTGGGGGGAGGCCGGGGACCAGGGCTAACAGGTTCGGCGTGGGCTGACGGCTGGGCATCGGCGCCGGGGGGAGGCCCACCGGGGGAGCCGTTGCCGATGTTTGCCGGAGCGGAGCCACGGCGGGAGCCTGAGCAACCGGAGCTGTGGCGGGCGCCTGCCCGACCGGAGCGGTGGCCGGTAGCTGGCCGACCGGAGCCGCGGCGGGAACCTGCGGAGCGGGAACCTGCGGGGCGGGAGCCTGGGCCGGGGTCAGCCCGACCGGCGAGGCCGCCGGGGTCTGGACCGGCGCCGGCGCCGGGGCCCCGGGAACGGTGATGCGGAAGCCGTTCACGATGGCGTCGGTGGCCGGTGCGTCGGCGACGGCTACCGCACGATCGGTGGTCACCGCGAGCGACACGAGGTACTTGTCGCGCCCCGAGGTGGCGATGACGTGGCGCCGCGAGGTGTTCAGCGTCATGTCGCCGTCGCGGTATGTGCCTTCGACGATCGAGGACGGGAAGCCGCCGAAATCGGCCATCGAGGCGTTGGTGGGCTGCCAGGCCAGCAGCTTCTGGCTGTCGACGTAGCCGTGGCTGATGGCCTCGCGAGGATCGAAATCGCCGACCAGCTTGTACACCACCACTTGGGCATTCGACGAGTAGATGCTGCTGCCCTGCCGGTCGGCGATCACTGCGAACGCGTCGGGCACGTTCGGGTCGGGCACCTGAGTCCAGCGGGCCGGCACCGGCAAGGTGATGTCAAGTGCCTTGAGGTCCTGGGGTTTTTGCGCCTCGAGCTTGACGCCCTTCGACTGCAGGTATTCACGGATGGTCCCGGAGGTGGCCGGAGCCGGAGTGACCGCGGGGGCCACCGGCGCGGCGGGCGCGGCCGCCGCGGGCACCGTTGCACCCGGGGCCGTCGGAGATGCGACGGGATTCTGCGCCGGCGGGGCGGCAAGGAACCGGTTGGTCGGCGCCTGCCCGGGCGCGGCTGCGACGTTCTGCGGCGCCGGGACGGCGGGAGCGGGTGATGGCGCGGGAAGTAAGGGGTCTGCCGATGCCTGGGCGCCCGTGACAACCGCCATGCCGATCAGGCCGGCGACCATACCCCCGAGGAGCGCACGGCGGGCGGGGACGATCTCAATCATCTGCCTCGGTCCTTCCAATGGCGCACTGCCAGGTCATTAGAGGCCGACTGTAACTACAGGTCAAAGGCCATGGATAGGCTCGAAATACAGCTGGGATGAACCCCTGATCGGTGCGCAACGGAACCGAGATCATCCTGTGGCCGGCGGTCGGCTCGAGGCGTCCCTTATACCCTGTTCAGGTGACCGAATCCCCGACCACCGCCGCCGAGAGCAACTCCGGTGCCGTTCAGACGGACCCCGATGCGCCGACGCATCGCTACACCGCGGCGCTGGCGGGCCGTATCGAGAGCACCTGGCAGGAGAACTGGGCGAAGCTCGGGACGTTCAACGTGCCCAACCCGGTCGGTTCGTTGGCTCCGGCGGACGGCAGCCCCGTCCCCGCCGACAAGTTGTTCGTGCAGGACATGTTTCCCTATCCCTCCGGCGAGGGACTGCACGTCGGCCATCCGCTGGGTTACATCGCCACCGACGTATACGCCCGCTATTTCCGGATGACCGGACATAACGTCCTGCACGCGTTGGGTTTCGACTCGTTCGGGCTGCCCGCCGAGCAATACGCCGTACAAACCGGCACCCATCCGCGCACCCGTACTGAAGCCAACGTCGTGAACTTCCGGCGTCAACTGGGTCGGCTGGGCCTCGGCCACGACAGCCGGCGCAGCTTCTCGACCACCGATGTCGAGTTCTACAAGTGGACGCAGTGGATCTTCCTGCAGATCTACAACGCCTGGTTCGACACCGCGGCCCGCAAGGCCCGACCGATCTCCGAGCTGATCTCCGAATTCGACTCCGGCGCGCGGCGCCTCGACGACCAACGGGACTGGGCCACGCTGTCGGCGGGGGAGCGGGCCGACGTGATAGACGCCCACCGATTGGTCTACCGCGCCGACTCGATGGTGAACTGGTGTCCGGGCCTGGGCACGGTGTTGGCCAACGAAGAGGTCACGGCCGACGGCCGCAGCGACCGCGGCAACTTCCCGGTATTCCGGAAACGGTTGCGGCAGTGGATGATGCGTATCACCGCCTACGCCGACCGGCTCCTTGACGACCTGGAGCTGCTGGACTGGCCGGAGCCGGTCAAAACCATGCAGCGCAACTGGATCGGCCGCTCCACCGGTACCCGGGCGCTGTTCTCGGCGATCAACGCCAGCGGCGAGACGGTCGACATCGAGGTGTTCACCACCCGGCCGGACACCATGTTCGGCGCCACCTACCTGGTGCTGGCCCCCGAGCACGACCTGGTCGACGGGCTGGTCGCCACGAGCTGGCCCGAGGGGACCGACGCCCGATGGACTTACGGCGCCGCGACGCCGGGGGAGGCCGTCGCCGCGTACCGGCGGGCGATCGCGGCGAAGTCGGACCTCGAGCGTCAGGAGAGCAGGGAGAAGACGGGCGTCTTTCTGGGGAGCTACGCCACCAATCCCGCCAACGGCAAGCCGGTGCCAATCTTCATCGCCGACTACGTCCTGGCCGGGTACGGCACCGGCGCGATCATGGCGGTCCCCGGCCACGACCAGCGCGACTGGGACTTCGCCCATGAGTTCGGCCTTCCCATCGTGGAAGTCATTGCCGGGGGCGATATTTCGGAGTCCGCGTACACAGGCGACGGCGTGTTGGTGAACTCCGGCTACCTGGACGGAATGGACGTGTCGGCGGCCAAAGAAGCGGTCACCGCCCGCCTGCAGGCGGACGGTCGCGGCTGGGCCCGGATCGAATTCAAGCTGCGGGACTGGCTTTTCGCCCGGCAGCGCTACTGGGGCGAGCCGTTCCCGATCGTCTACGACCGCGACGGACGCGCCCACGCCCTCGACGAGTCCGCGCTGCCGGTCGAGCTGCCCGATGTGCCCGACTATTCGCCGGTGTTGTTCGACCCCGACGACGCCGACAGCGAGCCGTCCCCGCCACTGGCCAAGGCGACCGAGTGGGTGCACGTCGAGCTGGATCTCGGCGACGGTCTACAGCCTTATACCCGCGACACCAACGTGATGCCGCAGTGGGCCGGCAGCTCCTGGTACGAACTGCGCTACACCGATCCGCACAATTCGGAAAGGTTGTGCGATAAGGAGAATGAGGCCTATTGGATGGGTCCGCGGCCGGCCGAGCATGGCCCGCAGGATCCCGGCGGTGTCGACCTGTATGTCGGCGGCGCCGAACACGCGGTGCTGCACCTGCTGTATGCGCGGTTCTGGCACAAGGTGTTGTACGACCTGGGCCATGTCAGTTCCCGGGAGCCGTACCGCCGCCTGGTCAACCAGGGCTATATCCAGGCTTTCGCCTACACCGACTCGCGCGGGTCCTACGTCCCGGCCGACGAGGTGGTCGAGCGTGGGGGACGATTCTTCCATCCCAGCCCCGGCGGCGAGATCGAGGTCTTTCAGGAATTCGGCAAAATCGGTAAGAGCCTGAAGAATTCGGTCTCACCCGACGAGATCTGCGACGAATACGGCGCGGACACGCTGCGGGTGTACGAGATGTCGATGGGTCCGCTGGAGGCATCTCGCCCGTGGGCCACCAAGGACGTCGTCGGGGCACACCGCTTCCTGCAGCGTGTGTGGCGACTGGTGGTCGACGAGCACACCGGCCAGACCCGGGTGCTCGACGTGGCCGGACAACAGGAGCTGGACACCGACACCCTGAGGGCGCTGCACCGCACCATCGCGGGGGTCTCGGAAGACTATGCCGCACTTCGCAATAACACCGCGGCGGCCAAGCTGATCGAATACACCAACCACCTCACCAAAGAGCACCGCGACGCCGTTCCCCGGGCCGCGGTCGAGCCGCTGGTGTTGATGTTGGCGCCGCTGGCCCCGCATATGGCCGAGGAGCTATGGGCGCGGCTGGGCCACACCACGTCGCTGGCGCACGGTCCGTTCCCGCAGGCCGATCCGACCTACCTGGTCGACGACAGCGTCGAATACCCGGTCCAGGTCAACGGCAAGGTGCGTGGTCGAGTGGTGGTGGCGGCCGACGCCGATCAGGACACCCTGAAGGCCGCGGCATTGTCGGATGAGAAGGTCCAGGCATTCTTGGCGGGCGCCAATCCCCGCAAGGTGATCGTGGTCCCCGGCCGGCTGGTGAACCTCGTCGTCTAGCGGGTCGCGAGTCACCGGCCCGCGGGCCGCAGCACCACCTCGTGGACGTGGCCGTCGGGCGGCGTCGCCACCACGTTGGCGACCGCCGCCGCGACGGTTTCCGGCTTGAGAAACTTCGCCGGGTCGTAAGTCCCGCCCTCGAATGCGACGAGTTCGCGCTGCATTTCGGTGTCGGTGCGGCCGGGGTAGACCGTCGTCACCCGCAGCTGCGGTTCGTCTGCGCGCAGCGAGTCGGCGAAGGCGCGCAACGCGAACTTACTGGCCGAGTAGGAGGCCATGCCGGGCGAAACGTTGCGCCCCGCACCGGAGTTGATGAAGACCACTTGGCCGCGGGCACTCCGCAGCGCCGGTAGCAGCGCCAGCGTAAGTCCTACCGGTCCAAGCACATTCACGGCGAAGGTGGCGCGCCACTCATCGACGTCGGAATCCGCGACATGACCGGGTATCGACACCCCGGCGTTGTGCACCAGCACATCGAGTTCGTCCACGATCTCGCAGGCGGCCTCGATCTCCGCAACGTCGGTCAGGTCCAGTGGGAACGTGGTCGCGTCCAGTTTCTGGGCAACGGCGTCGAGCCGGTCGGAGGGCCGACCGGCCAGCAGCAGAGTGTGAGTGGGGGCTAGCGCCGTGGCGATCGCGGAACCGATACCGCCGCCGGCGCCGGTGATGAGTGCAGTTGGCATGCACCGCAGTCTACGGGCTCCGCCAAAATCATTGAATCGCAGGTACTTTCACGCCTCTTTGCAGGCGGGTGACTCACCGGCAGGCGCGGACGCCGGTTCGCCGCAGGCCAGCCGCTCGAGCGGCGCCAACGCCTGCATCAGGGTGCCGAGGTCGGACGCGGGCAGTTGACTGAGCATCGCGGCCAGCGAGGCGCGCCGGTTGGCCAGGGACTCGCCGTGCACGGCACGCCCGCGCGGGGTGATGTCGACCAGCACCGCCCGCAGGTCGGACGGGTCGCGCGACCGTTTCACCAGGCCGAGCTTTTCCAGCCGGCGGATCGCCACGGTGGTGGTGGGAGTGCGCACCCGTTCATGGGCCGCCAGGTCGGTCATCCGAATCGGCCCCTGATCCAGCAAGGTGACCAGAATTGACAGTTGCGCCAACGTCAATTCGCCGGCGGCCGCGGTGCCGCTCGGGTCTCCGCGCCGCAGAATCGAAAACAATTTGGACAGCGCACGGTGCAAACCTTCCGCAAGCTCGGTCACGTCGGCCGCGGTGGATTCGCTGTCCGCCATAAACGGGGAGTCTAACGCTATATCAGGCGCGTACAAGGTAGCTAAGCCTACTAATTAGTAGCATCGGGGCCGTCAAAGTACTTGGGACAAGAAGCGCTGTAGCCGTTCCGTCTGCGCGGCTTCGAAAATCTGCTCCGGGGGCCCGGATTCCACCACCTTGCCGCGATCCATGAAGACCACGGCGTCGGATGCCGAGCGGGCGAAGCCCATTTCGTGGGTGACCACGATCATCGTCATGCCGTCGGCGCCGAGGTCGGCGATGAGTTGCAGAATCCCTTTCACCGTTTCCGGATCCAGCGCCGAAGTCGCCTCGTCGAAGAACATCACCTGGGGCGCCATGGCCAGCGCGCGGGCGATGGCTACCCGTTGTTGTTGCCCCCCGGACAGCATGCCGGGCCGGGCATCGGCCTTGTGCTTCAGGCCAACTCGCTCCAATTGGTTCAGCGCCAGGTCGCGGGCCTCTTCGGCCGGCAGGTGCCGCAGCTTGCGCGGCGCCATCGCGACGTTTTTCAGCACGCTCAGATGCGGGAAGAGGTTGAAATGCTGAAACACCATGCCGATGCGCTGTCGTAGTTCGTTGGGATCATCGCGTAACACCGATCGCCCGTCCAGCAGGATGTCGCCGCTATCGGGTTCGTACAACCGGTTCAAGGTGCGCAGCAGCGTCGACTTGCCCGAGCCGGACGGCCCGATGACCGCGGCGGTGGTGCCCGCCGGAGCCTCGAAATCGACGCCACGCAGCACTTTGTTCCCGCCCAGTGTCTGGTGAATATCCTTGGCGGCCAACGAAACCGACCGACGGGCCGGGGCGCTCACGTGATCTCCTGGCCGAACTTCGTCGCCAGCAGCTCGGCATTGTCGTCGAGGTCGGGGGAGCCCCGGCCCCGGCGCAGGCGCGCGTCGATGTAATTCACCAAATGCGTCAACGGAATGGTCAACATCAGGTAGAAGAGGCCGGCGGCCACCAACGGTGAGAGGCTGCCGGTCTGGGCATTCAAATCCCGGCCCACCTGAAAGAGTTCCCGTTGATCGGCGATCAGGCCAAGGAAGTACACCAGCGCGGAGGCCTTCAACAACCCGATGAATTGATTCACCAGTGCCGGCAATACCCGCCGTATTCCCTGCGGCACCACCACCAGCCGCATCGCGGTCGTGTAACTGAACCCCAGCGCGCGGGATGCCTCCAACTGGCCGGGGTCCACGCTTTGTATTCCGGAGCGCAGGATTTCGCCGATGTAGGCGGCGGCCATCAACCCCAGCGCGGCTATTCCCAAGGGGTAAGGGTTTTTGTTCGTCAGTCCGCCGACCAATGGCCCGATGCCCATCCCGATCAGCAGGATGATCACCACTTCGGGCAGGCCGCGGAAGATGTCGGTGTATACCCGCGCGGGCCAGCGCAGCCAGCGCCGGTGCGAGATGCCCGCCATGGCCAGCACCATCCCGAGTGTCAGGCCGATCACGATGGCGCTGTTGGTCAGGATCAAAGTGTTGGGCAGCCCGGTCGTCAACAGAACGGGGATGGCTCGGCGGTACATCTCCCAGTCGAAGAACGAATCGCGCAACTGGGCCAGCGCCGATTTGGGCGCGGCCGGACCTGTCGGCGCACGGTGTTGGCTCGCGACGATCGCGGCGAAATCCGGCAGATTCGGGACCGGCGCCGCTTTCGACCCGGGCTTCCATCCCGGCGGCAGCGTGCGCGGCACCCAGTCGCAGTACAGTTTGGCCCACGTGCCGTCGGCAATCACCGCGTCCAGCCCGGAGTTCAGCGCGTCGATGAGCGGCTTGTTCTCCTTGGCGACCGCGTAAGCCACGAAATTGCCTGGGCTGAAAGTATTCGCGACGGTCACCGCGGGATCGCGCGGCCGAACGACGGTCGAGGCAAGCGTTCCTGGCGCCACCCACGCATCGATCTGCCGGGTCTTGAGGCTGGCGTACAGGGTTGCGAAGCCGGGATACTTCACCGGCTGCAGATGCAGGGTGTCGACGACGTATGACTCCTCGACGGTGCCCTGGACGACGCCGATGCGCTGGCCGGCGGCCAGGTCGCTGAACTTGTGGATCGGTGAGCCCGGGGGCACCACCAGGGAGTAGAAGCCG
>NZ_LZKF01000233.1:0-6446 GCF_001672665.1 Mycobacterium sp. E2238
CCTGCTCGCGGAGGCGGGCCAGCACGGGCTGATGACCTTCTCGATCGGCTTCGAGTCGGCCGGCGGCGTCGAGGGCGACGAGTTCCGGTGGTCGGACATCATCGCCCGGCGCTTCGAAACCGACCACCATCAGATCCGCATCGAAACCGACCGGATGCTGCCCGCCCTCGACGGGGCGATCGGCGCGATGAGCGAGCCGATGGTCAGCCACGACTGCGTGGCCTTCTACCTGCTCAGCCAGGAAGTGGCGCGCCACGTGAAGGTCGTGCAGTCGGGCCAGGGCGCCGACGAGGTGTTCGCCGGCTACCACTGGTACCCGCCGATGGGCTCGCCGGCCGCCGCCTCCCTGCAGGGTTCAGTCGCCGAGTACCGCGGGGCCTTCTTCGACCGCGACTCGGCGGAAATGGCGGGCCTGCTCGGGCCGGGGATCATGGCCCCGGGCGACCCCAGCGAGCGCTTCGTCACCGAGCACTTCGCCCGCGCCGGCGCCGAGACGGGCGTCGACCGCGCGCTGCGGCTCGACACCACCGTCATGCTGGTGGACGACCCGGTGAAGCGCGTCGACAACATGACCATGGCATGGGGCCTGGAGGGCCGGGTGCCGTTCCTGGACCACGAGCTCGTCGAGCTGGCGGCGACCTGCCCGCCGGAACTGAAGATCGCCCACGAGGGCAAGGGCGTGCTCAAACAGGCTGCGCGACGGGTGATTCCGTCGGAGGTCATCGACCGGCCCAAGGGATACTTCCCGGTCCCGGCGCTGACCCACCTCGAAGGGCCCTACCTCGACATGGTGCGCGACGCGCTGTATGCACCAGTTGCCAAGGAGCGCGGCCTGTTTCGCACGGAGGCGGTCGACGCGCTGCTGGCCGACCCCAACAGCAAGCTGACGCCGTTGCGCGGCAACGAACTCTGGCAGCTCGCCCTGCTCGAACTCTGGCTGCAGCGACACGGCATCACGGGCCCGGTGGCATGACCGTGACCGATCCCCCCGGCGATCACACCGAGGCGATCACGATGGGCCTCCACGACGCCTCGCCGCCGGAGCTGGTGGAGGCGATGGCCAAGGATGTCGAGCTCGAATTGGGCTGGGGCCGGCTTATTTTCGGCCAGACCTTCGCCGACGCCCACCAGCTGGTCGAGGCGTTGCGCAGGGAGGGGCCCGGGCGCCGCGACATCTGCATCTACGCCCGCGAATCCCACGTGGTGGTCGCCGAAGCGCCGACCGAGCTCTTCATCGACCCCAGCCACACCTACCGCCTGCGCTTCACCGATACCACGCCGGAAGAGCTGTCGCCCGCGCCGCTCGGCGTGACCGTGCGCACCCTGAACGATCCCGTCGACGCCGACGCCATGAACCGCGTCTACGTGCGCTGCGGGATGGTCCCGGCCGGGGTCGACGTCATCTGGAACAACCACCTGAACGCGCCCGCGGTGACCTACCTGCTGGCGGTGCGCGACGAAGACGGCGCCGTGGTGGGCACCGTCACCGGCGTCGACCACGAACTGCTGTTCTCCGACCCCGAGCAGGGGTCGAGCCTGTGGACGCTGGCCGTCGACCCGGCCGCCGGACTTCCCGGGATCGGCGCCGCCCTCACGCGCGCGCTGGCGGACCGCTTCCGCAACGCGGGCCGCGCCTACATGGACCTGTCGGTCGCGCACGACAACGCCGCCGCCATCGGCCTGTACGAGAAGCTGGGTTTCCGTCGCGTCCCCGTGCTGGCGATCAAGCGCAAGAACGCCATCAACGAGCCGCTTTTCAGCCCGCCGCCCGAGACGGTCGACGACCTCAACCCCTACGCGCGGATCATCGCCGACGAGGCGCTGCGCCGCGGCATCTGGGTGGAGGTGCTCGACGCCGAGACCGGCGAGATGCGCCTCACCCACGGCGGACGCAGCGTCGTCACCCGGGAATCGCTGTCCGAATACACCTCGGCGGTCGCCATGTGCCGCTGCGACGACAAGCGGCTGACGCGCCGCCTCGTCTCGGAGGCGGGCATCACGGTGCCCCGCGCGCGGCTGGCCACCTTCGACGAAGGCGACTACAACTTCCTCACCGAGGTCGGGGAGGTCGTCGTCAAACCGACCCGCGGCGAGCAGGGCAAGGGCATCACCGTCGGGGTGACCGCCGAAAACGGTCCCGAGGAGCTCGCCGCCGCCCTGGCCCGCGCCCGCCAGCAATACCCCGACGTGCTGATCGAGCAGCGCGTGCAGGGCGACGACCTTCGGTTGGTGGTGATCGACGGCCGGGTGGTGGCCGCGGCCTTGCGGCTGCCGCCCGAGATCATCGGCACCGGGGAGCACAGCATCCGCGACCTGATCGCGGCCGAAAGCCGGCGGCGTTCCGCGGCCACCGGCGGCGAGTCCCGCATCCCGCTCGACGACCTCACCGAGTCGACGGTCGCCGAGGCGGGCTGGACGCTCGACGACGTGCTGCCCCAGGGCACCCGGCTTCGCGTCCGGCGCACCGCCAACCTGCACCAGGGCGGCACGATCCACGACGTCACCGCGGTGGTGAACCCGGAACTGTGCCGGGTCGCGGTGACGGCGGCCGAGGCGATCGGCATCCCGGTGACGGGCATCGACCTGCTGGTGCCCGACGTCACCGGCGCCGAATACGCCTTCATCGAGGCCAACGAACGACCGGGACTGGCCAACCACGAACCGCAGCCCACCGCCGCGGCGTTCATCGACTTCCTGTTCCCCGGCCACCCGGGCCAGCCGCAGGCCTGGACCCCCGAGGAATCGCGCGCCGAACGCGGCTGAGGCTTGCCGTGCGCCTGGCTTGGGTAATTCTCCAATCACCTCGGATAGGAGCCAGATGAGCGGAAGCGTGCAAACCGGAACCATCACGACCCGCGTGCCGGCGCGGTTGGACAGGCTGCCGTGGTCTCGATTCCACTGGCGCGTCGTCATCGGTCTCGGCGGGGTGTGGATCCTCGACGGGCTCGAGGTCACGATGGTGGGCAACGTGTCCGCTCGCCTCACCGAGCGGGACAGCGGCATCGACCTGAACGCGGCGCAGATCGGCCTGGCGGCCGCGTTCTACATCGCCGGCGCCTGCCTGGGCGCGCTGTTCTTCGGTCACCTGACGGATCGCTTCGGGCGGCGCAATCTGTTCATGCTGACCCTGGCGGTCTACCTGGTGGCCACGGTTGCGACCGCATTCGCTTTCGCCCCTTGGTATTTCTTCGCCGCGCGGTTCTTCACCGGTGCCGGCATCGGCGGCGAGTATGCCGCGATCAATTCGGCCATCGACGAGTTGATCCCCGCGCGCCTGCGCGGCCGCGTCGACCTGATCATCAACGGCACGTACTGGCTCGGCTCGGCCGCGGGAGCCGCAGGGGCGCTCGTCCTGCTCGACACCTCGCACTTCGCGCCCAACATCGGCTGGCGGCTCGCCTTCGGCGTCGGCGCCATCTTCGGCATCTTCGTCCTGCTCGTCCGGCGCAACGTCCCGGAGAGTCCGCGGTGGTTGTTCATCCATGGCCGCGACGAGGAGGCCGAGCGGGTCGTCGGCGAGATCGAGGAAGCGGTGCGGCAGGAAACCGGGGAGCCGCTGCCCGAGCCGCACGGACGTGAGCTCAAAATCCGCCAGCGCGAGACGATTTCGTTCCGCGAAATCGCCAGGGTGGCGTTCAAGCTCTACCCGCAACGCGCCATCCTGGGGCTGGCGCTGTTCACCGGGCAGGCGTTCCTCTACAACGGGGTGACGTTCAACCTGGGCACGCTGTTGAGCGGGTTCTACGGGGTGCCGTCCGGGAAGGTGCCGCTGTTCTTCATCCTTTGGGCGCTCAGCAATTTCGTCGGGCCGCTGGCGCTCGGCCACCTCTTCGACACCATCGGCCGCAAGCCGATGATCACGGCCACCTACATCGGGTCCGCGGTCGTCGCCGCCATCCTGGCGGTGCTGTTCGTGACCCAGATCGGCGGGGTCTGGGCGTTCATCGCCGTCCTCGCGGTCGCGTTCTTCCTCGCCTCGGCCGGCGCCAGCGCCGCCTACCTGACGGTCAGCGAGATCTTCCCGATGGAGACCAGGGCGCTGGCGATCGCGTTCTTCTACGCGGTGGGAACCGCGATCGGCGGCATCACCGGCCCGCTGCTGTTCGGGCAGCTGATCAATTCCGGGGAGCGCGGTCAGGTGGTGTGGTCGTTCCTGACGGGCGCCGCCGTCATGGCGATCGCGGGGCTGGTCGAATTGCGGCTCGGGATCGCGGCCGAACGCCGTCCCCTCGAAGAGCTGGCCTTGCCCCTGACGGTCGACGACGCCGACGCCGAACGGCGGGATCAACCGTAAGCATCCCACCAGGTGTGCAGGTCTTCGACGGTGGCCGGGTCCCCGGACACGTCGCTGAGCATCAGCTTCTCGTCGTTGGTCCAGATCACGTTCGGGTGATTGTTGTAGGTGCCGCACGCGATCAGCCCGGCCATCTCGTTCGGGGTCTGGTCGTAGTGCCAGCTGACCGGTGAGCGGCCCTCGCCGGGACAATTCACCAGGCTGACGTTGGCGATGTCGTCGGTGAAGGCCTTCTTCAACCGGTCCGGTGTCGGGAACAGCCCGTAGGTGGCGTGGCTGGGACCGCCGGGCTGGGTGTTCTGCCCGCAGGTGACCATGGCGACCGCGTGCACCCAGACGCTGCCCGACTCCGGGGTCGCCGGTGTGCACGTGCCGGCCAGGTAGCCCGGTGGGAGCAGGCTCATCAGCCGGGCCTGGTCGCCGTTGGGGGCGGCGGTCGACGGCGGCGGGGTCTTCGCGACGGTTGCCTTGGCGTGCCGCTGGCCGTCGGGTTTCAGCATGAGCCAGAGCCCGACCGCGCAGACGGCGACGACGAGCACCGCGGCGGCGGCCACGATCGGCCAGCGGTTGCGCTTAATCGGTGCGGAATGTGTTGCGGGGGAGAGGATTTCGCTCTGGCGCAGGATCGTGTCGGCGCGTTCGCGCTCGGGGCTGGTGAGCGCCCGGTGCGCGGCCTCGGCCAGGGCGCCGGCGGTGGGATAGCGCTCGATCGGATCCTTGGCCATGCCGCCCGCGATCACGGCGTCGAATGCCGGGCTCACCCCGGAGCCCTGCTCGCTGGGTTTGGGGATGGGCTGCATCATGTGGGCGCTGATCAGCATGCCGGTGCTGTCGGCGCGATAGGGCGGGGTCGCGGTCAGGCATTCGTAGAGCACGCAGGCCAGCGCGTAGACGTCGGCGCGCGGCGTCACCTCTTCGCTGGAAAACCGTTCGGGCGCCATGTATTTCAATGTGCCGACCGCGGTGCCCAGTTGGGTGAGTTTTTCGTCGGTCTTCGCGCTGGCGATCCCGAAGTCGACGAGATAAGCGAAGTAGTCGCCGGTGATCAGGATGTTCTGCGGTTTGACGTCACGGTGGGTCACCCCGGCCGCGTGGGCGGCGTCCAGGGCCGACGCGACCTGCCGGATGATGGCCACCGCCCGCGGTGCCGGCAGCGGCCCGGCCCGTTCGATCAGGCTGCCGAGATCGATGCCCTCGATGAGCCGCATCTCGAGATACAGCTGCCCGTCGATTTCGCCGTAGTCGTGTATCGGGACCACGTGGGGTTCCAACAGCCGGCCCGTGATGAGGGCCTCGCGCTCCATTCGCTTTCGGAACACCGGGTCCTGGCTGAACGTGTGCGACATCAGCTTGAGCGCGACCGTCCACTGTTTGACGGTGTGCTCGGCTTCGTAGACCTCGCCCATCCCGCCGCGACCGAGCAGCCGGTTGAGCCGGTAGGGCCCTAACATCGTGCCCACCCGCGAGTCCTGCGCGCCGGTCACTGCTGACTCCCATCGAAGGACCATGGCGGCGAGCGCCCGCTGGCCTCACCGCACGAAACGTACAACATCGTCCCGGCACGTGTCGGCCGCGCGATCAGTGGGCCGCCGGGATCAGCGGGCCGGGGGAGAGATCTGTACGACGGTGCCGTCCGGGGCCACCGCGATGGACCCGCTGAGGGCGCCGTCGGAGACGTTGATACGCAAGTTCAGGTCACCGTCCTTGCGGGATTCGACAGCTAAGAAGATCCGGTTGGCGTCGTAGACGTGCAGCGTCTGGGGCGCCTGCTGCACGACGCCGACGACCGCCTGCACGTCGAACTTGCTGAGGTCACCGACCGCCAGGCGGGAGGACACGGCCATTTTGGGCCCGACGCTCGCCCAATTGCCGTCGCGGTACAGCCAGGTCACCATCTTTTGCGCGTTCGCGGTGTCCGGGCGTTGGACCACCACCTGATCCTGGTAGATGTTCAGCTGGTAGCCCATCGTGTCGCCGAACTGCGTCCGCATCTGGGCGAGCACCCCGCTCACCCCGCTGAGGGTCAATAGCTGCTGCGGCGGCGCTGTCGTGCTCGTGGCCGGGGCCGCGGAGCCGGTGGGGGTCGCCGCCACCGCACTGGTGGCCATCGTGGGCGTGGCGCTCGCCGTCGTTCGGCCGTGGGAGTCTTCGC
>NZ_LZKF01000234.1:0-13710 GCF_001672665.1 Mycobacterium sp. E2238
GTTCGGCGACCACGCACATTTGCGTCCTGGTATTGCGTGAGATTCCGCGGAGCACTGCCAAGGATTGCGCGGCGTCGAGTTTGAAGCGCTCGCTGATGATGTCGGTGGCTTGCGCGATGACTTCTCCGGGCCAGAATTGACTCGAATTGGCGCTGTCGGTCATTGCTTCTAGCCGGCCTGTCCGCAGTCGCCGGGTAATTCCGCAAGTTCGGTGAGCGCCCTGGCCTGTGCCCGCTTCACCGCGGCGAGCATGCGCGCGCTCAGATCCAGGCATTCCCGCTCTCCGACGCCGCCATTGACGGAATATGCGATTTGGCGCACCTGGATAGCGAATTGGGTTAGGTCATCACAAAGTTGTTTCATGGGGCCTTCTGGCTCTGACAGGGCTTCACATAGCCATATATGTCGCGGACGCCCACGTCCAGTCCGACTTAGACCCAATTCCGGACGCCTGCGTCCAGCCGAATTGGGGTAGTAATGCCCTAGATCCTATACCTGCGCAGCGGCTTTGCACTACTGCGTCTGTAGAAATTCCGCTGCGCTCGATTTGCCAGCGGTCAACTCCTGGCGTTCAGTCACCCTCGCCCCAAAGACCCTGTCGCCAGCGTGATTTCGCGCTGCGGTCGCGGAATCGGACCAACGGCGGGCCGCTGGTCAGTTTCCCGCCTCGATCGCCGCGACTCGCGCGGCCGCTTCGGGTCCGCAGAAGCGCTGAAGGTCCACTCCGCCCGCGGCCAGCAGATCGTCGATGCGGCGTCTCAAGTCACCCGAGGAAAGATGGGCGTACAGGTTTCCGCCGGGGCAAGACGTCTGGGCCAGGTCGCGATGGCCGGCCAATGTGGCGGTCGCGACATGAAAATTCTGGGCGGCCCATGCGAACGCGCGAGCCGCCCCCTGAAGCTGCGCCTCCGACACAGGCTCTTGATCGAAGTCTCCTTCGCAGAGGACCAGGAAGTGACCTGTCGTGTCGTAGTCCGTTGCGGTGTCGCCCGCGATCTCGGTGCTCCGAAGTTCATAGATGTTGCCGTTGCGGTCGACGCCGACGTGATAGGCGATGTCGATCCACCCGTGCTGATCCTGGTGGTAGCGCTGATCCTGTCGGAGGTGCGCTGGGGCATTGCGGTTGTCGCCAAGGACGACGGCCTCATGGTGGAGGGTCATCCGCGTGATGGTGTGGCGCTTCCCTCCGGAACGGGCCGGTCGCGCGCCCCACGCGTCCCGGCAGAGCAACAATGCCGAACTGGTCGCGGTCAGGCTGACGCCGGTCGCCGCCGATGGCGGGGGATGAGACGTCGAGCACGCGCCGATCAGGGACGCCGCCCCCAGGCTGCCGGCCACCCCCAAAAGCTGGCGACGGTTGAGAACGGCTGGCGGTTCGTGGGTCCGGCCGGGCGCGGGCTCGCACACCGCCCTCACGATACGGGCGTGATGCGGGGGCGCGGGATGCGTTTCGTCGTCCTCTCTTGACGCCGCCAAGATCCGAAAACAAGATCGCAGGTAACGAGATGAGCTCCTCAATGAATCGACCGGTCGCCGCAGGCTTCCGCGGTGCGATGCGTACCGCCATCGCCGCCGGGACTGCCTTCCTCGCGATAACCACGGCTTGTTCGAGGGGCGACGCGGGACGCCCGGTATTGGGTGCAAGCCCGCCCGCTCCCAGACCCGACGTCGCGACCGTCGTCAAACCGCCCGATCCGGCGCCCGCGGTTGATTTCGCAAGGGTCTCCAAGCTGATCAACGGCGCGATTGCGGCAAACAGGTTGCCGGGCGCGGTGGTTGTCGTCGGGCACGGTGGCAAGGTCGTCTTCCACCAGGCCTACGGTTCGCGCAAGCTCGCAGGCGAACCCGGACTGGACGGGTTGCCTGCCCCCGCCGAGCCGATGACCGAGGACACGATCTTCGACCTGGCGTCCTTAACGAAGAGCCTCGCAACGGCGACCGCCGTCATGCAGCTTTACGAGCAGGGCAAGGTTGCCTTCGACGATCCCGTGCAGCAGTACCTGCCGGACTTCAACGCCGCGAACGATCCGCGCCGCGCAAAGGTGACTGTTCGGATGCTCCTTACGCACACCTCCGGCGAAACCGGGGATGTCAACCTGGGAGACCCGTGGGGACTGGACCATGCCGACAAAGGGGAGGGAATTCGCCGTGCGCTCACCACGCCGCTGGAGTCGGGCCCCGGTGCGGGCTTCCGGTATTCCGATATCAACTTCATCCTGCTTGGGGCGCTGATCGAGAAGGTCACCGGCGAGGCGCTGGACGCGTACGTTCAGCGACACGTATTCGAGCCGCTCGGCATGGAAGACGCCCGCTACCTTCCCCCGGCGCAAGCGTGTGGTTCGCACACGACGTTGGGCGCTGCGATCGCGTGGGCCCCCGCGCCGCAAGGCCGGACGCCGGACCCCTGTCCCGCAGGTACCTGGAGCACCGGTCTGTTGCCGCGCATCGCACCGACAGCACGTGACGAGGAGGGCCGAGCCGATCCGGTTAGGAATCCCGATCTCGATCATCTGCTTCGGGGCACCGTGCAGGACACGACGGCGCGGCGCATGGGTGGGGTGGCCGGGCATGCGGGGGTGTTCTCGACGGCCCACGATGTCAGCCTCTTTGCGCAGGCATTACTTGACCGGCTCGCGGGCCGTCCCAGCCAATTCCCTTTGGCGCAAACAACTCTCGAGTTGATGACGAGTCCGCAGCAGCCGGGACATGCGCTTGCGCAACTCAAGGCGGCCAACGATGCGGCACAAGAAGCCGTCGCAAAACGGCCGAACAAAACGGATTCGCTGCTCGCTCCGCGCTATCCGGCGATCCCGGGGCAGAACCTGCGCGGCTTCGGCTGGGACATCGATACGGGCCAGTCCATGCCGCGAGGCGCGATCTTCCCCATCGGCAGCTTCGGCCACACCGGCTTCACCGGAACCTCGGTCTGGATGGACCCACGCTCGGATACCTACGTCGTGCTGCTCTCGAATTCGATTCACACCCGGGGCAGTCCACCGATCTCGGATCTGCGGGGCGAGGTCGCAACGGCAACGGCGCAGGCCCTGCGTCTCTAGGGCCGCTCGAAGTGTTGGTAGTCGAGCGGACCCGTCCACTCGCCACCCCACCGCCAGCCACGATCTGTGAAGGCGCGCACCGCAGGGTCGCCGTTGTGTAAGAGTCCCGGGTCGCTGCGGCTGCGGTCCAGGTAGGCGGCCGCGTTCTGCGGTTCGAAATAGCCGCTCGCATACAGGCACGGGTTGATGAGCGGGTTGAGATCGATAGCCCGACCGTAGGCGTGCGGAGACCATTCGTTGGTTCCAGGGATGTGTCGGCAGTTGAACGCCGAAGTGTTGTTGTCCTCCATGGACAACTCGTCGTCGGCGCCCGCGTAGTGGTCGACCGTACGCATCTTCTCGACCGGGTAACCGAGCCGCTGAAGCCGCTCGAAGATGGCGATGACCTCCGGTGCCAGGTCTTGATTCACGATCAGCTCACCGCGGTGCACCTGGCCGTCGAAACCGATGTAGCCGACGTTGACCCGTCGCAGTTGCTCCGGCTCGACCGGGCAACCCGGTCGCCAGGTCTCGCCGAGTTCGGCGGCGGTGACCGGCTCGACGCTGTCACCGGGAGCCGCTGATGGCGCATTGGGCGGCGCCGCCGATGGTGGCGGTGTCGCGGACCCTGATGGTGTCGCCGCCGGCGGTCGCTGCGCAGCGGTGCACTGCACCAGCACAAGACAAGCCGCGATCATTCCGGCCACCGCGGCACCCCGCCGCCCGAAGGGCATCAACTGGAATTGCGTTCTCACCGCTCGCTCCACTGAGAATGGGTTGCTCAGACTGCCAGTGTCTACCGCGCCACAATCACCGGGAGCTTGGCCCTATTGACCACCGACGCACCGACCGAGCCCAGCACCCTGCCGGCGAACCCGCCACGGCCGTGGCTGCCGACCACAAGCAGTTGCGCCTTTTCGGACGCCTCGAGGAGCCAGCGCACCGGCTCGCCAATCTCGATCCTGCGATGGACCCCCACGTCGGGATAGCGGTCATGCCAACCCGCCAGTCGTTCGGCCAGCACCTCTTCCTCCTCGGATAGCCGGGCGTCCCATTTCGCGTCCTGGTACACCGTTCTCGAGGTGGCCGCCCGGGGATCAGCCCAGGCGTGTAAAGCCACTAGGCCCACTCTCCGTCGCGAGGCTTCCTCGAAGGCGATCTCAGTCGCTGCTTCCGATGCCCGCGAGCCGTCGATGCCCACCAGCACCGGCGCCTCCGCCTTGCCGACCTGCGGTTGCTCGCTGGGGATCACGGCGACTGGGCAGTGCGCGTGGTAAACCAACCCCGAACTCACCGAGCCAAGCGCACTGCGGGCACCCAGGGCACCGCGGTGTCCCCGGTCGCCCACCACGACCATCTCCACCTCTTTGGAGAGGGCGACCAGCGTCGGGACGGCGGTCGAATAAAGCACCTTGGTCTCGACCTTCGCCGGACGGCGTGCACCAGCGCTCTCTTCGGCCACCCGGATCGCCGTCTTGATGAGTCCGCGTGCCCGCTGCCCGCGCCCTCGCCTGAAGTCCGTCCGCGCGGCGACCTGGAACCACCCCGGCAAGGGGGCGTCGACGACATGCACCAGGGTCAGCGGCGCATTCCGCAGCGCGGCATCACGAGCCGCCCATCGGACGGCGCCCAGCGCCGCTGCCGAGCCGTCAATGCCTACCAAGATCGCGCCACGTGGTGGCTCCCACATTTCAGCTCGCTTCTGATCCGCCGCCCGCCCATGGGCAGGATCGTCCAGGGCGGTCGCGATTGTCAGGGCCGAAGCGATGCAAGGCGAAGGACCAAAGGCACCGATGTGGCGCGGGTTGATACCCTTCAAACGCGGGCGCACATTTCGAACGTCGGGAATACCTCTCTGGAGGAGTTGATGCGCAGGAGCGCGCCATGACCGATGCAGCCTGGACCCTCTATGCCGAGCAGATGGATGAGGTCGACGGCTGGTTCTTTGAGGCCGACGTCTCACTGTTCAGCAAGTTGCTCGCCTGCCAGACGGCCGAAGGCATCAAGGGCGACATGCTGGAGATCGGCACCTATCAAGGCAAGTCCGCCATCATGATGGGTTACAGCCTCCGCGACGATGAAGAACTGGTGATCTGCGATTTGTTCGACGCCGTGATGGATCACGCGCACATGTCGCGGATCCCACGCCAGCAGTATTCGGGCCTCGACCAGAAGCAGTTCCTGGCCAACTGGGATCGTTTCCACCCTCGCCGGCCAACGCTCGAAGTCTGCGAATCATCGGAGCTCAACCTTGGAGAACGGTTACTCCGCTTCACCCACGTCGACGGTTGTCACAGCTACCGGTGCGTCGCTAACGACATCAACCTCGCCGTCACGCACACGACTAAGCGGGGCTTGATTGCGATCGACGACTATCGCGGAGTCGAAACCCCCGGAGTGGCCGCAGCCGTTTGGCAGGCTGTCGGCAATGGCTTCTTGTTCCCCTTCGCGGCGACGTTTATGAAGATTTACGCCTGCACGTCGGCGGCCGATCAGAGTTACTGGCTGGAGCGGGTTCGAGATTGTGCTGACATCTGCGCCTTGCCCGACTTTGACTTGCCGTCCTATCGCAGCGTCTCGGCCACGCAACTCGCCGCAGGATCGCCGCGGGACGACAGGCCCGAGTCAGAACCGTTGGGCTGACCGACTTTTCATCGCGGTCCGCGGCGTTTGCCGATCAGCCGGCGCGCCGACACGGACGGCATCTTCCAAGAGATCGGCGGCGTTGGCGGCGCTTTGCGCGGGCGTCGCCATCTGAGCCGCGACCTCACGGGTTCGAGTGACGCAGCGCGGGGTGAGGATGGACCGCAAATCCGCAATCAGCGAATCGAGGGTGGTTTCGATGAAGCGCCGTCCGATGCCGACTTCGAGTTGATTGACCGCGGCTGCCCACATCGGTTGATCGACCGATACGGCAAGGGCCAACGTGGGGATTCCGGCCCGGATGCCTGCGAACGTGGTGCCCGGACCACCGTGATGGACGACCGCGCGGCAAGCGGGAAACACGGTTGCGTGGTTCACCGAGTTCACCACCTTTACGTGGTTCGAATCCGGAAGGCCGGCGAGGTCACTCACGCCGCTGCAAATCAACGCCCGCTCGCCTAGCTGCGCACAAGCCGCAGTGATCATGGCGATCACGTCGCGCGGCGATGCGACTCGTGCGCTGCTGCCGAATCCGAAATAGATCGGCGGCGTTCCCGCGGCAATCCACGACGAGACCTCGTCGTCGGCGTCCGTCGGCAGCTCCAATGTCAGCCCACCTACGAAAGGCCGCCGGAACCCGTGACCCGCCCATGCGGCCGCCATTTCGGGGAAGAAGAGTTCGTCGTAGGCCTGGATTTCCAGCGGTTGTCGCGTCGACGGTCCCGTTTGTTCTGGCAGGCCCAATTCCCGGCGCTGGGCGTCTTCAGCGGCTTTGGTTATCTGCGAATGCGCATTGTCGGCGATCGGGTAGATGTGCACGGCTGCTTGCGGAATGTCGTGGTATTCCGCGACATTGGCGGCCAGCCCCTGCTGGCTTGCGTCCGTCAACAGCAGGTCGGCCCCGTCGGCCAGTGAGGTGAGCGCCGCACCCAGCTCCGGCCAGAGTCGAGTGATTCCCTGATAAATCTCCCACGCCATGAGCATCGGGCTCGGCGTTGTCCCGTATTTGAGTTCGATATCGGCGTTCTGCCGCTCCTGGTCTGGGCCGTGTGCGACGGCGGCAAGACCGGCCGACTCGATGAAGCCAATGTAGTTCGGCGGAACCGCCATTCGCACATCGTGGCCCCTACGCTGCAGTTCCCGACCGATGGCGGCGCATGGCTCGATATCACCCCGAGTTCCCAAGGTTGCCAACACAAATCTCATCGCCGGAGCCCATCGCCCGGTGCCGTGAAGTGTTGTGCAGTGCGGCCGTGGCCCCAAGAACACCGGAAACGAACGGCGGCAATGGGATAACGGCTGCCGTCAGGGGCTTGATGAGCCATCACCCTCCCCTTTGTTGATCGTGGTCGGTGGGGTCGGTTCGTTGCGTGTGGGGCTTCCCCGATGCTAACGCCATCAGCCTGAACGGTCATGCCTCCACGATTCCCCTGAAGTATTCGATAGTTCGCGCGACGCCTTCTTCAAAAGGGACTCGTGGACGCCAGGCGAGCCTGGACTCGGCAAGGCTGATATCCGGTTGGCGCCTCTTGGGGTCGTCGGCCGGCAGGGGCCTAAATACGGTTCCCGACGCCGACCCGGTCAGCTCGCCGATAATGCTCGCTGTCTGCAGGACGGAGAGTTCGGTCGGACTGCCGAGATTCACGGGCCCCGTGAACGAGGGCTCGCTCGCCGCCATCCTCACCAGGCCCTCGATCAGATCGTCGACATAGCAGAAAGAGCGGGTCTGGCTGCCATCCCCGAAGACGGTGATCGGTTCTCCCCGCAGCGCCTGGACGATGAACGAGGGGATGATGCGGCCGTCCTCCACGTCCATCCTCGGGCCGTAGGTATTGAAAATGCGGACGACCTTTATCCGCACGCCGTAGCGACGGGCGTACTCGAGCATCAGCGTCTCCGAGACCCGCTTGCCTTCTTCGTAACAGCTCCGCATCCCGAAGCAGTTGACGTTGCCCCAGTAGCTCTCGACTTGAGGATGGATGACGGGATCGCCGTAAACCTCGCTGGTGGAAGCTTGGAGAATTGTCGCCTGCTGCTCGCGAGCCAGTTCCAGCAGGTTCCTGGTGCCGACGTAGTTCGTTTCCAGGGTAAACAGCGGATCGCGCTGGTAGGCGCGCGGCGACCCGGGGCAGGCCATGTTGAAGATGACATCCAGCGGACGGACACCGGCCGCGTCTACCGGCCGGGTGATGTCGTGCTCGAAGAAAGAAAATCCCGGGTCTTTCTCGAACCGCCCGATGTTGTCGCGGCTACCGGTGTAGAAGTTGTCGAGCCCGACAACCTCGAGGCCGTCGCGGCGAAGACGGTCGCACAGATGCGACCCCAAGAACCCGGCGGCGCCCGCAACGAGGGCTCTCACGTTCATTCTCCCTAGTTTCGGCCGGTACCGAAGACGACGGATCGCATGTCCGACTGGAAGCGTCGCGAGACGGCAGATCGTAGGGAGTCTATCCAGATCCGACATCTCGAACGGCGTACGGCGCCGAGGCTCTACCATTGGTGGGCGGGGTCAAGCTTGTCGACCTCCAGGTCATCGAGGTGCCGAGTCGAGGAGAAGTGCCCGTGCAACAGTCGCTTTCACCCCTGTCCGTCACGAGAAAGCTGCTTCTCGCCCTGACGTTCGTCATCGCGTTGATCGCTCCGGCTGCCCTGCCGGGCGCGTTCGCCACGGCGAACGCCGACCCGATCGGCTGGCCGCCGGATTGGCCCTTCTACGAGATGCAGACCGAACAGACCATGTGCAATGCGATGGCGCAGGGCTGGTCGCGCGCGCAGATCGTCGGCGCGATGCAACAGGCGAACAACCAGGCTGTGACCGGGCTGAACCCCGATCAAGCCGCCAGGCGCGCCAACATGTGGGTCGACCTGGGACGAATCAAGTACTGCCCCGGTGCGGTCGCCAGCTGATCGCTAGCCGTCCGGCGACTCCCACCGCCATCAAAGCCGTTGCCATCCGGAGGTATTCGAGCGCGCCGACTTTTCTTGTCGGCAGTCGCGACCTCTAGCAGAGGGCGGCGGAGAACCACCCGCCGGCCACCAGGGCGATGACTAGCGCCGCGGTGGTGTGCCCCGTCGACGCGGCGACGACGATGCCTGTGATCGCAGCGATGAGGGCCAGGACCACGACCACGGCCAGCAGTATCCGGTGCGAATGGATCGCCCCGCTGGGACGGGGCGCGACGACAACGTGCTTGCTCGAGCCATGGGCTGCGGCCATTAAAGCTCCTACCAAGTTGTGACCTGGGATACAGCATCAGCATAAATGTGCGGTGAGTCACAAACAAACTGTTGGCGCTGCGCGCCTGTTCGCGCAGAGCTCAGTTAGCCGCCCTCACGTCCCGGGTATCCGCACGGACATGGGGTGGGTCACATCGCACGCGGTCGCGATCGTCTCGGCATTGCTGTCGGCGTTCTGGGCCGCGGTCGGAATCGTCGTTCGGCAGCGAGCCGCCCAGGACGTTCCGGCTGATGAGGGCATGTCGGGAACGATGGTGACGACCCTGGCGGCGCGACCGCTGTGGTGGGCGGGCACCGTCGCCGCCGTCGCCGGCTACGTGTTTCAGGCGGTGGCGCTGGCGCACGGATCCCTGCTGCTCATCCAGCCGCTGCTGGTTTCGTCGCTGTTGTTCGCGTTGCCCTTGAGCGCGCGGCTCTGCCATCAACGCATCAGCGCGGTCCAGTGGGGCTGGGCGACGCTGTTGACGGGCGCGCTAACGGTTTTCGTGCTCGTCGGTCAGCCGCGCGAAGGCCATGTCCGCCCTGCGGTACCGGCGTGGACACTGGCGTTGTTGGTGACGGTGCCGTTGCTGGTGGTCTGCGTTACGGCGGCCGGTCGCGTCGTCGGTCGTGCGCGCGCCATGCTGCTGGGCGTGGCCGTGGCGGTCATGCTCGGCATGATCGCGGTGCTGACGAAGATCTGCACGCACCGCTACGCCGTCGGCGGCTGGCATGCGCTCCTCACCGTCCCGGCTCCGTACGTTCTGGTCGGCCTAGCGGTCGCGGTAACGGTGGCGCAGAACTCGGCCTTTCATGCCGGCGCGTTGCAGGCGTCGGTACCGATCATGTTGGTCGGGGAGCCGGTTGTCGCGGTCGTGCTCGGCATGGGGGTGCTCGGTGAACACCTGGCGGTGGGCCGCTCGGCGGCGCTGGCACTGGCAGTCGCCGTCTGGGGCATGGTGGCCGCCGCGATCGCGCTGAGCCGCAGCCAGGCGGTCGAAGTGGGCAGCCCGCGACAGCCCACGCCCGCCGATGCCGCGCGGTTGGCCGGTGTCAGCGGACGACGGGAGTAGGACCTACGAATCGGCTTCCAACAGCCGGAGCGGGTGCAGACCGTCGACCGCGCCGACGAACGGTGGGTGGATGCTGTAGCCGAGCATGCGGCGAATGTCGTCGGACACCGAGCGGGCGATGTCGCGCGATATCGACAACGTGAAGGCTTCCATCGGGCGCAGCCACGGTTGGCAGTACTGGGCGGTGACGGCAAGGCGGTCGCGACCGGTGTTGTTGGCGCCACCGCCGTGCCACAGGGTGCCCACGAAGAAGACGCACGAGCCGGCGGGCATGACGACCGGCATCGCCTGATCGTCGGGCCCCGGCCGGCGCTTACCCCAGCGGTGGCTGCCGGGGTAGAGCACCGTGGCCCCGTTGTCGGCGGTGAAGTCGTCGATGGCCCAGATCGTCGCCGCCGCAAGAGGTTCTCGCGGACGCGGGATCGGGTAGAACCCATCGTCGTGGTGTGCCAGCTGGGCGGCCTCTCCGGGCTGAATGTTGATGGCCTGCAACGCAGAAAGCAGGTAGTTGGGCATCAGCAACCGATCCAGCACCGCCAGCACCCGGGGATTGCCGACGAGCCCGTCGCACACCCGCGTCCGGCTCAGCAGGCTGTAGATGCGCTGAGTGCTCCGCCCCTCGAACGAGTTACGCCCGGTGTGCCCGAGCCAAGGCCGCACGACCTCGCGGATCTGCTCGCACTGCTCCGGTGTGAGCAGGTCCGTCCAAATGACGTAGCCGTCGCGGTCGAGGGCCGCCATGTCGGCGTCGACGATCGCGCTGTCGACGGAGCCTCCACCGCTCGCCGTGCGCTTGTACCGCTGCGCCAGATCGCCTCTGAGGTCTTCCAGCGTCGTGACGGATTCGTCATCGATGTTCATTGGCACTCGTCCTTCATCCCGTCAACCACACTAAGCCGAGTTCGCGGGGGCGGACAGGACAATTCGCGCCGTCTGTACGAGGATGATGCGGTGCGGGTGCTTCTCTTGCTGGCGAGCTTCGCCGCCGCCATTGGTGCGGCCACGCCCGCGCAGGCGGACCCGGCCGGCAACCCCGACGCGAGCTTCTTGGCGGCGCTCGATCAGGCCGGCGTTCCCTACAAGAACGGCGCCGTCGCCATTCAGGTCGGGAAGAAGGCCTGCGAGCTGATGGACCAGGGTCACTCCAAAGCCGCGGTCATCCAGAGTGTGTCCTCGGAAAACGCGGGCTTCACCGTGTCGCAAGCCACCAGTTTCACGACCAGTGCGGTGAATGCCTACTGCCCCCAACACATCGGGGAACCGAACACCGAGCCGCCGCCTCGCTCGCCCGACATCTGGATGATTCCCTGGATTCCGTTCCCACCACCGGGGGCTGCTTAGAAAAGCTGCCGGGGCTGGCATGCCTGAGCCCGACCGACCAAGATGTAGACGGTGTGGCCTGACTGGTGGATGATCGCGATCGGCATCGTCAGTGCGTTCGCGGTGATCTGGCTGGCTCTGGCGGTCACCTTCTGGTTGACGCGACCCCAGGTCAAAATGCAGGACCTGGTGCGCCTCCTGCCCGACGTGCTCCGGCTGCTGAAACGCCTCGCCGCGGATACCGACCTGCCGCGGCGGATCCGAATCGCATTGGTCGCACTGATCGCCTTTGTCGTGTCGCCCATCGACCTGATACCCGACGCCATCCCCGTCATCGGATTCGCCGACGATGTGATCATCGTTGGTCTGGTGTTGCGCTGGATCAGCCGCACAGCGGGACCCGGTGCACTTGCCAAGCACTGGCCCGGCACGCCCGACGGCCTCGCCACCCTGTGCAAGCTGTGCCGCCTGCCCGACCCCGCGCTCGATTGACCGGCAATCTAGGAGGCTGCGGTGATGGACGTACTTCGGCGCAGCATGCGATACAAGGTCAGGGTCGGCGCACTGATCGAATTGGCGTTGTGGCTGGCGATCCCGTACCTGTGTATCGGGTTCGTGTGGACCCTTTTTCACGCTGAGGAGGCTCGACTGATACAGAGCCGGGTGGAGGCCGTGTTCCCCACCGGAGCCGACGCCCTGGCCTTCGGCTTGACCACGGCGCTGTGGCCGGCCTCCATACAAATCGCCCACGCCTGCCCCGAGCCGTGACGGGCTCTTGGGGCGAAGCCGTGCGCAGGAACGCGGTTTGCTCCTAGGCTGCCGAGCATGTCAATTGACCGAGCTGCACTTCTCGCGGGCAGCATCCGACTCACCTCCGGCGTATGGTTCCTCGTCGACCCCTTGAGCGCAAACCGGTTCTGGGGAGATCCCGGGGAGCCGGCGCCGACCGCGCGACTGTTGTTGCGGTCCATGGGATATCGCGACGCGTTGATCGGTGGCATGCTCGCGGCGGCGGCGTTGCGCGGCAAGAACACCCGCGGCTGGTTCCTGGCATCCGGCGGCGCCGACGCGGCCGACCTGCTCGGCGGCATCAGTGTCCACGATGAGCTGAAACCCTCGCAACGGATCATCGGCTTGGGCGGCGCCGTCGTCGGCGTCGGCGTCGGGCTATGGGGCGCGGCCCGATCGCAGTCACGCGGTCGCCGGAACGAGCCCGATGCGGTTGACTGAGACCATGGGCGTAGGCGTACTGACATTCGTAACCGATGAGGGCATTGGCCCGATGGAGCTGGGCCAGGCGCTCGAGCAGCGTGGATTCGAGTCGCTGTTCCTCGCCGAGCACACGCACATCCCGGCGGGCGACGTAACCCCCTATCCGGCCGGGGGTCCCATCCCGCCGAAGTACTACCGCACCCTGGATCCGTTCGTTGCGCTGACCGCCGCGGCCGCCGTGACCGAGCGGCTGGTCCTGGGCACCGGCATCGCGCTGGTGCCCCAGCGCGATCCGATTCACACGGCCAAAGAAGTGGCGTCGCTGGATCTGGTTTCGCGAGGACGATTCCGGTTCGGTGTCGGGGTGGGCTGGCTGCGCGAAGAAATCGCCAACCACGGTGTCGATCCGGGCGTTCGAGGGCGAGTGGTCGACGAACGGCTGGGCGCGATGGTCGAGATCTGGACGCACGAAAAGGCGGAATTCCACGGCGAATTCGTAGACTTTGGCCCTATCTACAGTTGGCCTAAGCCTATGCAGAAGCCCTATCCGCCGATGTACTTCGGCGGCGGACCCGCCGGCTTCAAACGCATCGCCAGGCTGCATGCCGGGTGGCTATCGATGACACCGTCGGCGCGGGCCCTGGCGCCGCAACTGGAGCAACTGCGCGGCATGGCGGGTCAGGACGTACCAGTGATCAGCTTTCACGGCGGCGCGCCGACGGCAGAGGAGCTCGAGGGCTACCGCGCTCTCGGGGTGCAGCACCTGTTGGTGGAGCTGCCCACCGAGCCTCGCGACGAAACCCTTCGGCGCCTCGATGAGCTGCAGGCTGAGTTCGCGAATCTCATGTAAAGCTAAGTGCCGCAGAACGTTTGGTACTTACCGAAGTCCTCAGGGGCTGGATTGGCATAACGTTCCAGGCCCGCGCGCTCGTCATAGGGTGCGGTGACCGCGGCGAGGAGCTGGTCGAGTGGGCCGAGGTCGCCCGCCGTGGCGGCTGTCAGGGCTTCCTCGACCAGGTGGTTGCGCGGAATGTAGATCGGGTTGGCCCGCTCCATGGCGTCGGCATCGGGGCGCAGGGTTTGCCACCGCGACAGCCACGCGTCGAACCCGGCGAGGTCGATGAACAAGCCGCGCGCCGGTTCGGCATCGCCTCGTGCCGCGCGGCCGAGGTGGCGGAAAAACGACGTGTAGTCGACGTGGCTGTCCTTGA
>NZ_LZKF01000235.1:0-28031 GCF_001672665.1 Mycobacterium sp. E2238
CTGGCCCGGCATCTCCGCGTCTATGAGCCGCGGCGGCTGCTGTTCTCCAACGGGCAACAGACCTTGGGCGTGGCGCTACCGGCGGTGATATCGATGTCGCTCAACGCTTTTCGCTGTACGGCGATCTCGCCCTGGTAGTCGTCCGTCAGGGTCAGGCCGGCCAGCTGGTCGGTCAGCGCGGTGAGCGTCGCCGCGATGTTGCCCAGCAGTTCCACGGTGGGCTGGTAGTGGTTGTGGATGTCGGCGGGAACCGAGTCGATGTGCACGACGGTGCGCGCGGCGTCGGTGTTCCACAGCACGGGGTCGTATTCGACCGAGTCGTATCCGATGGTGACCAGGACGTCGGCGTGGCCGAGGACGACGTCGCCGGGCTGGTTGCGGAACAGTCCGACCCGGCCGAGGAAGTTGTCCTCCAACGCGCGGGAGATCACCCCCGCGGCCTGAAAGGTCTCGACGACGGGCAACCCAGTCGTGGCGACCAGGGCGCGCAACGCCAGGCAGCTGTCCGGGTCGGCGCCGCGCATCCCGACCAACAGGGCCGGTCGCCGCGCACCGCGGATCAGCTCGGTCGCCGTCGCGACGGCCGCGGCAGGCGCGGCCGCCAACGGCGGAATCGACTGTCGGCCCGGGATGCTCGCCGTGGTGGGGGCGGCCAGGACATCGGCGGGCAGCACGACGGCGGCCGCCCCGCGCGGTTCGCTCTGTGCGGCGCGGAACGCGCCGATAGTGGCCTCGGCGGTGTTGTCGGGGTCGTTGACCTCGCCGGTGAATTTCGTGACCGTCCGGAGCATCGCGGCGGCGTCCATCGACTGATGCGTACGTTTGAGCCGATCCTGGCGGCGCACCGCACCGCAGAGCGCGACGACGGGATCTTGTTCGGTGTTGGCGGTCAGCAGGCCGGTGGCCAGATTGGTGGTCCCGGGGCCGGAGGTCACCAGTACCACGCCGGGGATGCCGGTGAGGCGACCGATCGCCCCGGCCATGAAGGCGGCGTTTTGTTCGTGGCGGCACACCACCAGCTGCGGGCCCGCGTCGAGCAGGGCGTCGTAGACGGCGTCGATCTTCGCGCCCGGCACGCCGAAGACGTACTGCACGCCTTGCGCTGACAAGGCGTCGACGACCTTCTGCGCGCTGCGTACGGGCTCACCGGGGTTCGTGGGGGCCATGTCCCCAGCCAAGCACGGGTCGAGGCGAGCCGCGATACGACGAGTCGCGAGGGGTTGACCATCCATATGTACTCCAGTGTATGGTCCGAGGCGTGACGATCGAGAGCGTGCGGCCGGTTGAACTCAACGACGATTTGACGCGACGGGCGTTGCGGCTCGTGTTGGACAAGACGACCGACCTGGCCGCGGATGTGCTGCGAGTGCCGCTGCACTACTACCGGGACGCGAAAGTCGCCGACATCGAGGAGTCGCAGATTCTGCGACGGACCCCGCTGGCGATCTTGCCGAGTGTCCAGCTGCCCAATCCGAACGACTTCGAAGTCCGCTCGGTGCTAGGCAGTTCGCTGCTGGTGACCCGGGACCGCTCGGGAGCCAGTCATGTGTTTCTCAACTACTGCCGTCACCGCGGCGCCATGCCCGCATGCGGCGCGGGCAACGCCTCTCGCTTCACCTGCCCCTATCACGCGTGGACGTACAAGAACACCGGGGAGTTGTTCAGCGTCCCAGGCAAATCCGGCTTCGCCGGGGTCGACACCGACGATTACGGGCTCATGGAGTTGCCCAGTCAGGAAGCGTACGGCTTCATCTGGGCGGTGCTCAGCGCCGACGGCGCCATCGACGTCGACGCACACCTGGGTCCGCTGCGTTCACAGCTGGTCGAACTCGACTACGAGTCCTTCGGGTATCACGCGCACCGCGAGTTCGTCTCCGAGGTGTCGTGGAAGGGGGCACTGGAAGCGTTCGCAGAGGGATACCACTTCCCATTCGTCCACGGCGACAGCCTGATTGGCCAGAACGCCCTGCCCAACGTGGCGATCTACGACGAGTACGGCAAGCATCACCGGCTCGGCTTTCCGTTCAACTGGATCGTTAACCTCGACACCGATCCAAGCGGATCGTGGGACGTCCGGGACAACATGGGCCTGATCTATTGGATCTACCCGAATCTGATTCTGGCCAACAGCAACGTGGGCGTGGAAGTCATCGATATTTTGCCCGCCGGCGCCCCCACCCGCTGCACCGTGCGGCACAGCTGGTTGGCGCGCATCCCGGCAACCACCGACGACCAGCGAAGCGGCTACGACATGATCTACGACGCCGTGCACGCGGCGGTGCGCGACGAGGACTTCGCGATGCTGCCGCAGTGCGGCGAAGGTGTGCGTCAGGGCCAACACGACCATATAGTGATCGGCCGCAACGAGATCGGTGTGCAACACATGGTCAAAGTCTTTGCCGAGGACATAGGCGTCGCGCTGAGTTAGGTTCTCATGCGACCATACTCACCGTGAGGGCACGGTAGATGCGCAGACATGGCTGGGCGGGAGCGCTGCCGTCGAGCGACGACGAAGCCATTGCGCGAATCATTTCCGCGGCGAGCCGCGCGATAGATCAGTCAGGCGCGGACATCAAAATCAGCGACATCGCCCGCGATCTGGGCGTCACCCGCCAAACCGTTTACCGGTATTTCCCGAGCACGGACGCGTTGTTGATCGCGACCGCGTTGTCGGAAGTGGGTCCCGCCCTCAACCGGTTGGCGGCGCACGTGGAGCCGATTCACGACCCCGCCGAGGCGGTGGTCGAGGGCATCGCCCACACCCTGGAACTGCTTCCCCAGGACAAATACCTCGGGCTGCTACTCACGCCGGAGAAGGCCGCGGCCTACTCGGCCAGCGTGACCTCCGATGTTGCGCTCTCGCTGGGGCGCTCCATCATCGACCGGTTCAACGTGGACTGGAACAGCGCCGGCATCACTGACGACAGGCGCGACGGCCTGGTGGAATTCATGCTCAGGGTTCTGCAGTCCTTCATCGTCGACCCCGGGCGGCCACCGCGTTGCGGCGCCGAGCTGCGGGATTACCTGCGGCAGTGGGTCGCTCCCGCAATCGCTCATTTTCAGCCCATCGCCGGAACCGCTCGGCCCGCGCCCTAACCGCTGGACTCGGGCCCGAACCAGCGCCGCAGCGCCGCGTGCAGGCCGGCTTGGTCGGCCGGCCCGAATTCGCTGGCCGCCCAGGCGACGTATCCATCGGGCCGGATCAGCAGCGCCGCGGCGGGCGGGTCGTCGAGCGTCGCGGTGACGATGTCCACCCGATCGGACCAGGCCGACGCCGCGGCCCCCACCCCGCCGTCGAAGTCGAGCAGCACCGGGCGCGCGCCGTGGAGCAACTCGGCGACCCGTCGGCCGTCGGTGAGGGTCAGCTCGGGCACGGGCCAACCCGACAACGGGTGGTCGTCACCGACGTCGTACCGCACGTCGGTGCCTGCCAGCAGCGCGGCCATGTGCTTGGCGACGTCAGGGAGGGTGAAAAGTTCACCCAGCAGCGCCCGGAGCGCGGCGACTTCGGGCCCTGGCAGCATGAGCGCGGTCTGAGCCTGCGAGTGCATCATCACGCGCTCGCCGACGGGGTGGCGTTCGGATTCGTAGGTGTCGAGCAGTCCGCGTGGTGCCCAGCCGTTGAGATGGGCGGCCAGCTTCCAGCCCAGGTTCATGGCGTCTTGCAGGCCCAGGTTCAGGCCGGGACCGCCCATGGCGCTGTGCACGTGGGCGGCGTCGCCGAGCAACAGGACCCGGCCGTCACGATAATGCTCGGCGTGGCGGGTGTTCTGGCCGTTGATCCGGCGAAGGGCGTGCGGTCCAGGGCCTTTCGGCTCCTCGAAGGGAACCTCGACGCCCAGGACGTGGCGGGCACTTGCGAGCAGTTCGGCCACGCTCATCGGTTTGTCCTCGACCGGCGGCCCGAATTCGAGGGTCCCGAACAGCGATCGACCGGGTTCGAACTCGGCGTAGATCAGGCCGCCGCGGTCCAACCGCGTGTGACCGAAGGCGACCCGGCCGAACCCGGGGATGTCGAGGCCACCATCGGCGCGGCGGTACTCGTCCGGGACGTGCACGTGGGCAAGCCGGCCCACGATGTCGAGGGTGGTGCCGGGGAAGTCGATGCCCACCGTCTTGCGCACCAGGCTGCGTCCGCCATCGGCGCCCACCAGGTAGTCGGCGTCGATGCGATAATCGTGTTCGGGCGAAGACACCTGCAGCGCAACACCTTCCGGTTCCTGGCGTAAACCCGTCAGTTCGTGTCCCCAGCGCAGATCCACGCCGAGACCGCGGGCGCGCTTCTCCAACAGCCGCACCATGCGGGGCTGTTGGATGGGCAGCGCGTACATCGGGTTGTCGGGCAGGCCGGAGAAATCCAGGGTCATGGCCGCGAAGATCCACCCGGAGGTCGGTTGTGGCGGGTTGGGATCGCCCGTGAACTCTTGATATAGGCCGCGCATGTCGAGTGTCCGAACTACCTGCCCCACAAGGCCATTCGCCTTCGGCTCCGAGCTGGGCCCGGGCAGGGCATCCAGCACGACGGGCCGGATGCCGGCCAGCGCGAGCTCGCAGGCCAGCAGCAGTCCGTTGGGGCCGGCACCGGAGATGACGATGTCGGCGTGTTCGTCAGTCATGGGTTTTCTCCCTGCGCTTGGCGGGTTGGGGCAGGCCGGCGCTCACGGCGGCGAAGCCGGAACGGATCAGGTCGGTGATCGGGACCGGGGGGTCGGCGCGCACGTAGGCCTCGGCCGCGGCGTCGCCGACGGCGCGCACGATCGCCACCACCAGCCGCGGGTACAGGTCGCGCTCGGGATCGGTGCCGGTGCGTTCGGCGATCACCGCGAGCCACTCGTCGAAAAGGTCCTGCGGCAACGCATTACGCACCTGAGGGTTCATCAGCATTTTTCGCACTTCGACGAGTTCCTGACGGCTCGGCAGCAGGTTCTCTTCTCCGTACCTGTCGTCGAAGTCTTCCTCCAAGGATTGGAGCACGACATGCGTGATCGACGTCCACAGCGGCTCGTCGGCCGGGCGTTGCCGCAGCGCGGCAACGCTGCGGCGCATGCGCTCGGTCTGCCGGTAGGCGAGCGCCTCGTACTTGCCGCCGAAGTAGTTGTTGAAGGTGCGCAACGAGACTCCGGCCAGGTTGGCGATGTCCTCGCGCGTCACGTTGTCCAGCCCGCGTTCGAAGGCGAGGTTGAGCGCGGCGTCGCTGAGGGCACGGCGGGTGTCGGCCTTCTTGCGCTCCCGCAACCCGCCCGACTGTTCGGTCATGTCCCCAAAAGTACGCAAAACTTGCCCGGTAGGCAAGATTGCCTGATGGGCAACATTTGGATATGCGCGTCTAGCCTGGGTTGTGCACACCTATGCCACGACCGAACGCGTTGAAAGGTGAAGCCATGGAAGTGCAATTCATCACGAGCGTTGCAGTGATCACCCCAGAGCCGGCGGTCAGCCGACGGTTCTACGCGGACACGCTTGGCCTGCCCCTGACCGCGGAAGCCGACGGCTATCTCCACAGTGAAAGCATCGACGGGTGCAACTCCTTCGGCGTCTGGCCGCTGGCGCAGGCTGCGCAAGCCTGCTTTGGCACGCCTGACTGGCCAGCTGAGCGGCCGGTGCCCCAGGCCAGCATCGAATTCGAGGTCGCGGACGCCGACACCGTCCAGGTCGCGGCGAACGAGTTGACACAGAAGGGCTTCACTCTGCTGCACGACGCACACACCGAGCCGTGGGGACAAACTGTCGCTCGACTGCAGTCCATCGAGGGCACGATCATCGGCATCTCGTACGCGCCCGCGATGCATTCGTAAACACGGGCGCGCCTGTTGGTCGTTAGCGCTTGCCCCAGTCCCACGGCGGCGTGGTCAGCAGCCCCTGACCGGTGACCCGTGTCTCGCCCCACTCCTTGTAGAGCTCGATCTCCACGGCGTCGTCGCCGGTGGCTTCCAGCAGCGCACGGGAATGGGTGACCACCAGGACCTGCGTCCGCGCGGCGGCGGTGCGGATCAGGCCCGCGAGCGGACGCACCAGGTCCGGATGCAGCGAGGTCTCCGGTTCGTTGAGCACCATCAGCGACGGCGCCTGCGGACTCAACAAAGCGGCGGCCCAGAGCAGGAATCGCAGTGTGCCATCGGATAATTCGGCGGACCGCAGCGGCCGCAGCATGCCGCGCTGCCGCAGCTGCAGGTCGAAAAGCCCGTCATGAACCGCGACCGACACCGTCGCGCCGTCGAAGGCGTCGGCGACGGCGCGGCTCAGGTCGTCGAAACCCGCCTCGATGATCGTCTGGATCGCGGCGGCCAAATCGCTGCCGTCATCGGAGAGCACCGGGGTGCGCGTTCCCACCTGCGGGTGCCGGGCCGGCGCCCCCGCGTCGACGCGGAAGCCGTCGTAGAACCGCCAGCCGCGCAGCCGCTCGCGCACGGCCGCAAGCTCGGGCAGCGCATGCGGGTGGGCGTACTCGGCCAGCACGCTGCGGTACGTCGGCAACGAGCGGGACAACTCGTCGAATCCGCGGCCCGAATCCGCGCTCACCTCGGCGAAATCGCGGGTCCGGCGCACGAGCGTCGCGCTGGGCCGCAGCACCGGCCCGGCGAACAACGCTTCCCGCTTGATCTCGGGATCGCGGCCGAAGGCCGACTTCGGCCCGGCCATCTGCGGCATGCCGAGATCGACCAGATAGCCGAAATCGTCTGAGGCGAAGCCCAATTCGAGGGAGACGGGCCGGGTGCGCACGGTGCCCTCGGCCCTGCCGGTCCGGCGCGCGCCCTTGAGCTCCTCGGGCCCGGCCCACAGCGCGGACTGCAGCCCTCCCTCGCGGGCGAGCGAGGCGATGACCTCGCCGCGGCCGCAATCGGCCAGCAACCGCAACGCGCGGTACAGCGAGGACTTGCCGGCGCCGTTGGCGCCGGTGACCACCGAGAGCCGACTGAGCGGCAGGATCAGCTCACGCAGCGAGCGATAGCCGCGGATCGCCACCGTCTGCAACATGGAGCCGACTGTACGGTCGACGACCGACGGGCCCTACTCGTTGTCGGCGGCGTCGAGCAGCTGCACTTCCTCGAGGTCCATCTCGTTCTGCAGCTCGCGCAGGACGATGTCGTCGATGAGGTTCTCGTTGCGCAGCGCGGTGATCTCGCGGCGCTTGCTTTCGAGCATGCCCAGCCGAACCCTACGGACGAGATCCTTCTTCTTGACCAGGTGGCTGTTCGTCGAGTCGTTTTCGGTGGCGAGGGCCAGCGCGGCCTTTTCTTCGTATTCCTTTTGCAGCCGCCTGCGGAGGTCGTCGCTGATGCCGACCTCGTCGGCGACCGTCGGCAACGCGTCGAGGGCGGCCCGAGCGCCGCGGGTGCGAGCCAGCTGCAATTCCTCGGCGTGGGCCACGTCTTCGGGCATCTTCGCCCAGCGCACGACTGCGGGCAGCGTGGTGCCCTGGACGAGGACCGTCACGAGGATGACGACCACCACGATGAAGATGAGCAGGCTGCGGTCGGGGAATGGCGCGCCGCTGAGTGTGGTCGTCGGCACGGCCAGCGCGGCGGCGAGCGACACCGCCCCGCGGAATCCCGCCCAGGCGGTGACGAAACGCTGACGCCAGTCGACGCGCCGTTCCCGCTGCGCCTCCCGGCGGTCGATCAGCCGGATCAACAGCACGGTGATCTCGCCCCAGAAGATTCGCGACAGAATCACCACGACGGTGACGGCGAGCGCAATGTACAGGGCGTGCCGAATCCCGCCGTCCACGCCGGCGATGCCCCGCAGCGCCCCCGGTATCTGAACTCCGACGAACACCCACAACGAGCCGTTGAGCAGGAAGGTCGCGCTGTCCCAGAACGCGTAGGCCTGCAGGCGAGATCGCGCACGGATCACCACCGGCCCGGCGTAGGCGAGCATCAATGCCGCGACCATGACCGCGACCACCCCGCTGCAATCCATGCTCTGCGCCAGCAAGAACGCCGCAAACGGCGTCAGCAGGCTCAGTGCCCCTTCCTCCTGGGGCGCGTCAATTCTCTTGCGCAGCAGGGTAACCGCTCCGCCGACCAGAAGTCCCGCGGCGATGCCGCCCAGGTAGGAACCGACGAACCGACCAACTAGGTCGATCGGGGTGATTTGCGCGCCGCCGATCGCGACGTGGACTGTGACGGCGAACAGGACCAGGGCCGTGCCGTCGTTGATGAGACTCTCGGCCTTCAGCACCGTGACCGATCGGCGTGGCAACTTCTTGGCCAAACCGGCCACGGCGGCGGCGTCGGTGGGGGACAGCACGGCGCCCAACACGGCCGCCGCGTGGGAGTCCATGCCCAGCGCCCGTGCCGTCCACGACACGGCCACCGCCGTCGCGATCACCAGGGCGACGCTCAGGAACACGATGATGCGCGCGTTCGCTCGGATCTCCCGGAAGCTGGTGTTCAGGCCTTCCCAGTAGAGGATCGCCGGCAGGAACAGCAACAGCACGACCTCCCCGTTCACATGCACGTGAGCCAAGCTGGGGATCAGACCCAGCAGCGTGCCGAGCACGATGAGCAGCACCGGGGGACCAACGCGGTAGCGCCGGCCGAGGACCGTCCCGACGATGACGGTGGAGACGAGCGCAACGATCAGGACGAGGCCAAACACCAGCCCATCCTGCCGGACATGCCCGCCTCGCGCCGATCGGGGCTCGGGTGGCGAGCGCCGTCACATCTGTCACTTCGGCCCCGACTGCGGGGCGTTATGCGACTCTCGAACTCGATAGCGCCCGCGATATCAAAATCGAGAGTCCGGTAATGGTTCAGAGCTCAGGAGCAGTCGCAGGAGTACCAGCATCCGGTGACCCGACCCGCAGCACGGGCCCCCGGTGCGTGGCAGTGTTGGTGGCGTGAGCGACTTCGCATGGCCAACCGAGTACTGATCACAGGCGGCACCGGCACCGTAGGCCGCGCCGTCGTCGACCGGCTGACCGCCGCCGGCAAGGACGTCCGCGTGCTGAGCCGCGGACGGCGGCGGCACCAGCGCACCGATGTCGAGCATGTCGTCGGCGACGTGCAGACCGGCGATGGGCTCGATGCGGCGCTCGACGGCGTCGACACGATCGTGCACTGCGTCTATCCCAGCGGGCACCTGGTCGCCGCGGCGAAACGGGCGGGCTCACCGCATCTGGTTTACGTCTCCATCGTCGGAATCGACCGCGTCCCATTCGGCCTGTACCGCATGATGCTCGCCAACGAACGCACGATCGCCGAGTCGGGCCTGCCGTGGACGGTGCAGCGGGCGACCCAGTTCCACGATCTGATCGCCGTCATACTGCGCATGCTCGCGAAACCGCCGGTCATGGCGCTGCCGGCGGGCCTGAAGTTTCAGCCGGTCGACGTGCGCGACGTGGGCGCGCGGTTGGCCCGGTTGGCGCTCGGCGAGCCGATCGGACGTGCGCCGGATTTCGGCGGCCCGCAGCCGCGTGCGCTCGAAGACCTTGCCCGCAGTTACTTGGCCATCGTGGGTAAACGCCGACGCATCGTCCCGATCCGCTTGCCCGGCAAGGTGTTTGGCGAGTTACGCGCCGGCGCCCTGCTAACCCCGGAGCACGCCGACGGCGTGATGACGTTCGAGCAGTACCTCCAGGAACAGGTCGCCGCGGGTCAACTGCCGTACCGTGACGCCATCCGCGCTTACCTGCCGCACCGCCCGCGCAAAGGGGAGCGCTAAAACCCGCACCCGGACCTGGGCATCCAGCTTCCACCCATCCGGACCGATCTCGGCAGCGGGCTTCCCGCCATAATGGAGGCGATGAATCTTGTGAGGATGAGGCTGCTGGTAGCAGTCGCCGTGCTCGTTTCGTCAACGGTGGTGGGCTGCCACTTCGCCTCCAGGAACCCGCCGTCGACCAAGACACTCCAGGTACCGATGACCGACGTGCTTACCCAGGACGCCATCAAGCAGAGCATGACCTTGGCCGTCGGCAACACGCTGATCGTGAAGTTGGGCTCCAATTACACCACCCCGTACCGGTGGACACCGGAGATGAAGGTGGGCGATCCGGGGGTGCTGAAGCAAACCAGTCACGAGTTCGTGCCGCCGAGTTCTGACGCGTTGGGGGCGCCCGGCACCGAGGTGTGGGAGTTCACCGCGTTGAAGCCGGGGACCACGACCATCGGCACGTCCTACACCAGCTTTGTCGATAAGGACTCCAAGCCGGCGTGCACCTACACGGCCGACGTCACGGTGCAGTAAACCTCTCTGGCAAACGAGTGCGGACCGGCCGCACCTCGCGCTACGGTCTGGTGCGTGTTCGGCTTCCTCCGAAATTTGTCCGAAATCGGCAAACTGCCCGCGGCGCTGCGCGACGAGCTCGAAGCCGAGGGCGTCATCTTCAGCGCCGGCAATGTGGGGGTGAGCCGGCACTTCAGCGGCCACGTGCCTGGGGTCTATTCGGCTTCCGGCGTATCCCGCTACAGGGGTGCGTTCGCGTTCACGTCCGCCCGAGTGGTCGCCACGCTTCCCGTGCGCGGGGACGCCAACCTGCGATCGATCGATTGCTCGTGGGACAGCCGCAAGGGGTCGGCCCGGGCCACCATCACCGGCAAAGGCCTGAAGCTGGAAATCGACCTGCACGGCGTCGACCCCGCCTTCAGCGGGTCGATGAGCCTCAACTACAAGAAGAACATCCCCGACGAGGTGCTGGAGACGCTGCCTACGACGACGCTGCGTTATCCGGTCCAGCCCGTTTTCGTGTATCGCGCGGCCGGGGTGCGTCCCAAGACATAGCCTGCGGCACAAGGGTTTCCATATTTCTGAGCGGGGTGGATGCCCAGGGCGTGGCTGACGAGGCCGATCCCGGCGCCAAGGATGGGCCATATCGGCCAGAAGTAGGTGGCGCCGGTGGCCGCGGCGACGGCCGCCCACACGGTGAGCACGATGACGGTCATCGCCAGGTAGGCGGCGAGGTGAAGGCGCACGCCGCGGCGGGCGGCCTCGATGCGGGCGGCGCGGCGGCGCGGGTCCGCGCGCCGGATCCGCTCGAGCGGCAGGTCGGCGAGGAGCTGGGTGAGTTCCTCGGTGGTGTGCGTGCCGAACACCGCCTGCATCCGTTGCTCGTACTCATCCAGCTGCAGGTAGCCCTGCGCGAATGCTTGGCCGAGGCGTTCCGCCGCCCTTTCCCGGTCGCGGTCGCCGGCACGGGGGGTCATGAGCTGCTGGTCCATTTCGTCCCCTTCCAAAGATGTGAATGGCTTTAACATAGTCCGGAATGTTAATGTCGTCAACATGGCACGGCAGAAAGTTGCGGCGCGTCGGGACAGCTACCACCACGGCGACCTCAAACGCGCGCTGACCGGCGCCGCCCTGTCGCTGGTGGCCGAGAAGGGGCCGAAGGGTTTCACGCTGACCGAGGCGGCGCGGCGCGCCGGCGTCAGCGCCGCCGCCCCCTACCGGCACTTCGCCGACAAGGCTGCGCTGCTCGCGACCGTGGCCGAACAGGGTTTTCGTGACCTGCACGCCGAACTGGCCGCGGCCGCCGGCGCGACGCCGGAGCCGAAGGACCGGGTGGTCGAACTCGGCCGCGCCTATGTGCGGTGGGCGGTCGCCCACCCGGACCACTACCGCGTGATGTTCGGCGCCGAGCTATCCAAGGCCGACCATCCCGGCCTGGCCGTCGCCGGCGAGGAGGCGTTCGGCGATCTGCTCGACGCGATCGTGACGTGTCAACGGGCGGGCATCGTCAGCGGTCAAGACCCGCGTGAACTCGCCGCGCCGCTGTGGTCGCTGGTGCACGGCGTCGCGTCGCTCGCGATCGGTGGCGAGCTGCTCAGCGTCGGCATCGAGCAGGACCCGGAGGCCATCATCGCCGGCATGGTGGCCCAAATGCTGGGCGGTTAGGCCACGTTGGCCTGGCGCCCCGTCGCGTAGATCTCGGCCAGGAACTGTTCCACGGCGACCGCGGTGTGCGCCGCGCGCGCCGAACCGAAGATGTCGAAAGCGTGCTGGGTGAACGGCAATTCGGCGTACACGACGGGCTGGGTGCTCGCTTGCCGCAGCCGCTCGACGAATCCACGCGCCTGCTCGACGGGCACCAGCGAGTCGTTGCGGCCGTGCAAGACGAAGAACGGGGGAGCGTCGGCCGAAACGTGGTTGACCGGGGAAGCGGTGATGAAAGGCTGCATGTTCGTCGAAGGGCGTTGCTTGACAACCGATTTGACGAGCAAGGCGGGCATCATCGGGTGCATCGCGTCGTTGAACCGGGTGAAGTCGTAGACGCCGTAGAACGGCACGGCCGCCTGCACTCGCGTGTCGGCGTCTTCGAACCCGGGCTGGAACTGAGGGTCATTGGACGTGAGAGCGGCCAGTGACGACAGGTGGCCGCCCGCCGAACCGCCCGTGATGGCGATGAATTCGGGGTCGCCGCCGTACTCGGCGATGTGCGCCTTGACCCAGGCCAGGGCGCGCTTGACGTCGACGATGTGGTCCGGCCAGGTGTTGCGTGGGCTGTGCCGGTAGTTGATCGCCACACAAACCCAGCCCAACTCGGCGAGGTGGCTCATCAGTGGATGAGCTTGTCCGCGTTTGTTTCCCGTGGTCCAGGCGCCGCCCGGGATCTGGAAGAGCACCGGCGCCTTGCCAATCGGGTCGAGATCCGGACGACGCCAGATGTCCAAGTGGTTGGCGCTGCCGAATTCGCCGTAGCTGATGTTGGAGTCGTGGGCGTAGTCGCGGTAAATCCGCATCATCCGCAGTAGCCCCGGCGTCTTGGCGGTCCCGCCGCCGGCCGGCCGGCGCCACAGGTCACCCGACTCGGTGCGACGGCCTGCGCCCAGGCCCTCGTCCAGCGCCTGGGTCAGCGGCACGTTGGCCTTGTGCCCGGCGCGGCTGAAGTTGAGCAAGCCCATCGCCGACACGGTGGCGACCGCCCACGCGGCGATTCGCACCGGCGGCGTGAGGCGACGAGCGGTCAACCCCAGACCGCCGAGCTGGCTGACCAGGGTTTGCAACGGGAGCTCGGTGACGACCAGCCCGAACATCCACGAGAAGAGCGATAGGTAGCCGCTGCGCGCAAGCGGCCGGTACGCATTGAGCGTGGACACCGCGGTCACGGCGGTGACGACGAGCGACCCTATCTGCCGGATGACGTGGATGATTCGAGCTGTCCGCATCCGCTCACCTTACGAAATGCCCTAGGTGGCTTCTGCCCGGCTCTCGAGGTTCTTGACCGCGGCGGGGTCGTTCTCGGTCAGCCCGATCTTCGAGGCGCCGCCGGGTGAGCCCAGCTCGGCGAAGAAGTCGGCGTTGATCTGGGTGTACTCGCCGTATTCGCCGGGCAGGTCGTCCTCGTAGTAGATGGACTCGACCGGGCACACCGGCTCACAGGCGCCGCAGTCGACGCACTCGTCGGGGTGGATGTAGAGCATCCGCGCGCCCTCGTAGATGCAGTCGACGGGACACTCCTCGATGCATGCCTTGTCTTTGATGTCGACGCAGGGCTCGGCGATCACGTAGGCCATGGACTCCATGGTTCTTGCCGCAACCGGCCGCGAGTAGAGGTCCCGGCGTTGTGGAGTCACAAGCTATCGTTGTGTCACACGAATTGATTGTGATGTGATCAGCCATGCCGCTCAGCCCGCGAATGCCCGAGCTCGCCTCGTTCGAGGTGTTCTTGGCGATCGCGGAGACCGGCAGCCTGGGCCGCGCCGCGCGCGAACTCGGGCTGACCCAGCAGGCCATCTCGCGACGGCTCGCGTCGATGGAGGCCCAGATCGGGGTGACGCTGGCGGTGCGGACGACGCGCGGTTCGCAGCTGACGCCGGCGGGCCTGATCGTCGCGGATTGGGCGCGGCGGTTGCTCGAGGTCGCCACCGAGCTTGACACGGGCATGGGATCGCTGCGCAAGGAAGGCCGCGAGCGGATCCGGGTCGCGGCCAGCCAGACGATCTCCGAGCAGCTGATGCCGCACTGGTTGCTGTCCCTGCAGACCGAGGCGACGCGGCGCGGCGTCGTTGCCCCGCAGGTGAGTTTGACCGCCACCAACAGCGAGCACGCTATCGCCGCGGTCCGCGACGGCAGCGCGGATCTCGGTTTTGTCGAGAACCCGGGAACGCCAAAGGGTTTGGGCACGTGCGTGGTGGGGCAGGATGAACTTGTGATCGTGGTGCCGCCGGGCCACAAGTGGACGCGACGGGCGCGGGGAGTGACCGCTCGTGAACTCGCGGAGACGCCATTGGTTGCCCGCGAACCCCATTCGGGCATCCGCGATTCGCTGACGGTGGCGCTGCGTCAGGTGCTGGGGGAGGACATGGAGCAAGCACCGCCCGTATTGGAGTTGACGTCGGCGGCGGCGATGCGCGCGGCCGTGCTCGCCGGCGCGGGACCGGCGGCCATGAGCCGGCTGGCGGTGGCCGACGACCTCGCCGTGGGGCGGCTGAGCGCGGTCACCATCGCGAAATTGGACTTACGACGCAAGTTTCGCGCGATCTGGGTGGGCGGGCGCACGCCGCCGGCCGGGGCGGTTCGAGACCTGTTGAGCCACATCAACAGTCGCTAGGCCGCCGCGTCGGCTGCCAGGGCCTCGTCGTAGCGGTCGAGCACGGTCTGGGCCACCAGCCGGTGCGCACCCAGCGGCGCGGCCATCGGAATGCCGTTGTCCCGCGCATACGCCGAGACGCCGTCGGTGAGCAGCCCCGGCGCGAGGAACCAGGGCGCGATGACGAGTCGGCGCGCGCCGCGGCGGCGCAAGTGGTCGGCCGCGCGCTCCACCGACGCCTCGGGCCGGGTGGCGAACGCGGTCGTCGCCCCGGCCCAGCCGGTGCCGATGGCCAACCGGGACGCCACCTTTGACGTGCGCGCGTTCGCCGCGGCGTTGGACGAGCCGATCGCGACCACCATCACCCCGAGATCGTCGTCATGTGGGGAAACCCCGACCTCGGCCAGGCGTTCGCGCAGCACCGACACCAGCCGCTCGTCCTCGCCGAGCACGTCGGCCTGGCGGATCCCATGCGCTCCGGCTTTTGCGATCTGCTTGGGGATGTCCAGGCGCGCGTGGTAGGCGCTGGCCAACAGGAACGGGGCGACGACGGCGCGGCGGTTGTCCGGCAGCCCGGCCAGGACGTCGGCGAAGTTCGGTTCGTTGAGCTCCAGGAAAGCCAGCCGCACGTCGAGGTCGGGGCGCATGCCGGCCAGCCGGTCGGCAACGGTCTGTGCGTTGGCGCCCGACCGTGGGTCCCGGCTGCCGTGGGCGGTGAGTACGAGTGTGCTCATGATGCGTGCAACCCGCATTCGATCTTGTTTCGTCCCCGCCAGCGCCCGCTGCGAGGATCGTCACCGTCGGCCGGCTTGCTGGTGCAGGGGGCGCAGCCGATGGACGGGTAGCCCTCCTCGACGAGCGGATTGACCAGGACGTTGTTGCGCTCGATGTAGTCCTGGACGTCGTCGTCGGTCCAGGCCGCGATGGGGTTGACCTTGATCACCTCGAACGACTCGTCGAAGCTGATCAGCGGGGCGTTGGCGCGGGTGGCGGCCTCCACCCGGCGCAATCCGCTGACCCACGCCGCGTAGCCGCGCAGCGCGCGGCGCAGGGGGATGACCTTGCGCAGGCGGCAGCACTCGTTGGGATCGCGGGCGAACAGGTCCTTGCCCAGCAGCTCGTCCTGCTCGGAAACGGAGTGTTCGGGTTCGACGTTGAGCAGGTGGATGTCGTAGACGGACTCAACCGCGTCGCGGGTGCCGATGGTTTCGGCGAAGTGGTAGCCGGTGTCCAGGAACAGCACCGGCACGCCGGGCCGCACGTCCGAGGCGAGCGAAACCATCACCGCGTCTTGCATGTTGGCGGCCACCACGTACTTGCAGTCGGCCGAGTCGTCACCGCCGAAGTGCTCGTCGGTCCAGTGCAGGATGTCGACGGCGTCGGCGCCCTCCATCTCGGAGGCACCGCGCTCGGCGAGCGCACGCAGCTGCTCCTTGGTGAAGTTCATCGCCACCATGGCGGGGTCCTCAACTCCTATCGCAGGTCGGCCTCGTCGGCGCGCAGCGCCCAGGACGCGAAAGTCTCGCCGCCGTCGCGGTTTTCGAGGAACTTGCGGGTCACCCGGTCGATGTAGTCGCCGAGCTCGTCGCTGGTCACCTTGTGCTGGCGCAGCTTTCGGCCGAACCCGCTGGCCTCGCCCAGGCCGCCGCCCAGGTGGACCTGGAAGCCCTCGACGGAATTGCCCTCGCCGTCGTCGATCCACTGGCCCTTGAAGCCGATGTCGGCGACCTGAATTCGTGCGCACGAGTTCGGGCAGCCGTTGAGGTGGACGCTGATCGGCACGTCGAGCTCGGCGTTGACGTCGGCCAGGCGCTGTTCCAGCTCGGGCACCAGAGTCTGTGTGCGAACACGGGTTTCGGCGAAGGACAGCTTGCAGAACTCGATGCCGGTGCAGGCCATGGTGTTCTTGCGCCACGACGACGGCCGCGACGGCAGGCCGAGGGCATCCAAGGCGGCGACGGTCTCGTCCACTTTCTCGTCGGGCACGTCGAGGATGACCAGCTTCTGGAACGGGGTCAGCCGGGCCCGGTCGGAGCCGACCTTCTCCATCAGGTCGGCGACCGCCGACAGGGTGGCGCCCGACACGCGTCCGGCGATCGGGGCGACGCCGATCGCGTTGAGCCCGTTCTTGATCTTCTGCACGCCGACGTGGTCGATGGTCTGCTTGACCGGCGCGGGGGCCGGGCCGTCGATCAGCCGGCGGTTGAGGTATTCGGTTTCGAGGACCTCGCGGAACTTTTCGACGCCCCAGTCCTTGATCAGGAACTTCAGCCTGGCCTTGGCGCGCATCCGCCGGTAGCCGTAGTCGCGGAACACCTGGGTGACGGCCTCCCAGACGTCGGGCACCTCGTCGAGCGGGATCCACACGCCGACCCGCTGGGCCAGCATCGGGTTGGTCGACAATCCGCCGCCCACCCACAGATCCAGGCCGGGCCCGTGTTCGGGATGGTTGACGCCGACGAACGCGACGTCGTGGGTCTCGTGGGAGACGTCCTGCAGGCCCGAGATCGCGGTCTTGTACTTGCGCGGCAGGTTCGCGTATTCGGGATTGCCCATGGAGCGTCGGACGATTTCGTCGATCGCGGGGGACGGGTCGAGCACCTCGTCCAGCGAGTCGCCGGCCAGCGGCGAACCGTGGATGCCGCGCGGGCAGTCGCCGCACGCCTCGGTGGTCTGCAGGCCGACCGAGTCCAGGCGCCGCCAGATTTCGGGGACGTCCTCGATGCGGATCCAGTGCAGCTGCAGGTTCTCCCGGTCGCTGATGTCGGCGGTGTCGCGGGCGAATTCGGTCGAGATCTGACCCAGCGTCCGCATCGAGTGCGCCGTCAGCGGTTTGCCGTCGGTGCGCACGCGCATCATGAAGTACTTGGCTTCGATCTTGTCGGTGTTGTCGTCACCGGTCCAGCTGCCGTCGTAGCCCTGTTCGCGTTGGGTGTACAGGCCCATCCAGCGGAAGCGCCCCCGCAGATCGGAGTGGTCGATGCTGTCGAAACCCTGATGGGCGTAGACGTTGACGATGCGGTCGCGCACGTTCAGCGGCGCGTCGTCGTTCTTGATCTTCTCGGTGTCGTTGAGCGGTTCGCGATCACCCAGCGCCCACTGGCCCTCGCTGCGGGTCTTGGCGGGACGTGCTGTGGTCATGAGGTGTGCTCCTTCGCGGTGCTTGGGGCTGCAGGGCTGCTGGCCGCGGCATCGACGCGATGATGTTGTCAGTCAGAGGTGAGCGCGGGCGCTCCGTTGCGCCCACGTCTCATGGCTTCATAGTGCCCGGGTTACGCCTAGGGGAGTAGAGGTCGCGCCGTTGTGAGGGCACAACCGTTGGTTGTGTGCTCCGGTTCACGTTTATTGGTCTGGCGCGCAGCGCGATTGCAGTAGCCTGCGGTGGTGTCTGGGCCGACGCTGGACGCGCGGGAGCGGTCCGCGCTGTGTGACCTTTTCGTCGAGCTCGGCCCGTCCGCTCCGACGCTGATCGAGGGCTGGACTTGTCGCGATCTCGCCGCCCATTTGGTGTTGCGGGAACGGGATGTCGTTGCGGGACCATGTCTCGTGCTGCCTGGTCCGTTCCAGCGGTTCGCCGAGCGGCGCAGGGTTGCGTTGGCCCGTCGCGATTTCGGGTGGCTCGTCGCGCGAATCCGGTCCGGCCCGCCCGCCGGGTTCTTCCGCGTCGGATGGGTGCGCGTGCTGGCCAATCTCAACGAGTTCTTCGTGCACCACGAGGACGTGCGCAGGGCGCAGGGGCTGGGGCCGCGCTCGTTGGCGTCCGACATGGACGCGGCGTTGTGGCGGAACGTCTGCCGGGGCGGGCGTTTTCTGAGTCGGCGGCTTTCTGATTGCGGGCTCGACGTGGAGTGGGCCGGTTCGCGGGTGACGGTGCGGCGTGGTGCGCCGGCGGTTTTGCTTCGCGGCCAACCGGGTGAGTTGTTGTTGTATCTCTTTGGCAGGCAAGGGGCGGCGGACGTGGAAGTGAGCGGGCCGCCGGAAGCCGTTGCGGCGGTGCGTCGCGTGCACTTCGGGATGTGAGCCCGTCGGCGATAGAAGTCACAGGAGCCACACGCGCCTCTGGAAAAAGCGGCACCCAAAGTGCCCGCCTCACAGCGACAACTTGCGGCGGTGGGGCGCCGAGTCCGCCGTTGTCGCTCAGAGGCGGGCACATCGGCTCATCCCCAAAAATCGCCGGCACGAAGCCGCACGTGCGCGAGAGGGGGCTGAAAGCTCTTGCCGCTCAACGCCACTTTCCGGTTGTCGGCTGAGGGCTTAGGTGGCGAACAGCACATCGGGGTTGAGGATGCCCGCGGGGTCGAAGCTTTGCTTGATGCGGCGCATCAGGTCGACCTTGACCGGGTCTTCCAGTTCCAGGAAGTACGGCGTCTTGGCGCGGCCCAGGCCGTGCTCGCCGGAGATGGCACCGCCCAATTCCATTGCGAGCGCGAAGATGTCGGTCATCAGCTTCTTGCGCGTGTCGGGGTCCTTGCAGAAGATGGCCAGGTGCACGTTGCCGTCACCGGCGTGTCCACAGCCCGCCGCGGCGCCGCCGGCCGCCGTCGCCAGGCCGCGGGCGGCGGACAGGAACTTCGGCATCGCGGAGCGGGGCACCACGGTGTCGATGATGTCGTCGGCGCCGATCGCCTTCGCCGTCCAGAACGCCTTCTCGCGCGCCTCGATCAGCTTGCGTGCCGAGAGCCCTTCGAGCACATAGGCGTCCACGGCACCCAACTCGGCCAGCAGCTCGCCGGCCGCTTCGACGTCCTCGTCCAGCCGGTCCGCGGTCCGGTTCTCAAGCGCCACAACGAGATAGGCATCGCAGCTGTCGCGGACGCTGTCCGGGATACCCAGCTCCAGGTTCTGGGTGTGGACGAGCGCGGCCATCGTCACGTTGTCGATGTACTCCAAGATGTAGGGCGCGAGGCCGCTGCCCACCACCTTGGGCACCGCCGCCATGATCTGGTCGAAGTCGGCAAATGGGGCCAGGACCGTAGCGGCGTGGTCGAGCCGCGGGTGCAGCTTGACGGTCACCTCGGTCGCCAGGGCCAGGGTGCCTTCGGAGCCGACGATGAGTTGGGTCAGGTCGTAGCCGGTGGAGACCTTGGCGATCCTGCCGCCGGTGCGGATGAGCTCGCCGGTCGGCAGCGCCGCCTGCAGCCCCAAGACATTGTGGCGGGCGATTCCGTACTTGACCGCGTTCATGCCGCCGGCGTTGGTGCCGACGTTGCCGCCGACGCTGGACGACAGCTCGCCCGGGTGAACCATGTAGCGCAGGCCGGTTTCGGCGGTGGCGGCGTCCAGTTCCGTGAGCGTCACGGCGGGCTGGACGACGGCGACCTGGTTGGTGGTGTCGACCTCGAGCACGGCGTTCATCCGCTCGAAGGAGATCAGCAGCCCGTCGGCGCGGGGGATCGCCGCACCCGACAGGCCGGTCCCGGACCCGCGGGCCGTCACCGGAACACCATTGTCCGAGGCCGCCTTCAACAGCTGCGAAACCTCTTCAGCGGTGGCCGGTTTGGCGACGTACGCCGGTCGTTGCGGCGGCTTCGTCAAGACCTCGTCGTGCCAGTAGTCCTCGGGGATGGCGTCGCCGGTCAGCAAGTTGTGCTCACCGACGATCTCGGAGAACCGCGCCGTCATGTCGCTACCTTATCGCCGGAGTGAGGTGATCGAGCGGTGTTCGCATCCGACCGCGGACGATCGGCACACAGTCGTCGGGCAGGTCGGTGGTGACCTCTACGCCGGAGTCGTTGAGCTCATCGAGGAATCTCGGTAGTCGCTCCATCGCGCCGGTGGGCAGGTCGTGCAGGACGACCACGGTGTGCTCCTGGTTGCGGGTATCGGCGAGCGCCCGGTCGACCCATCCGCTGGGGTCGGCCCAGTCACGCGGGACGCTGTTCCATAGGACGCAGGTGCACTTCTCCGCGATGAGGTGGTCGACCGCCGTCTGATTCAGGCAGCGCCGTTCGAGTACGCCCTCGGTTCCCCACGGCCTGAAGTAGCGATCGGCATCGTCAAATTCGTCCAAAAGCGTTTGTGTGCTGCTGATTTCGTGAATGGTCTCCGTAGGGGAGAGCTCGCCGAGGGGCCGGCCGTGGGTGAAGGAGTGATTGCCGATCCGGTGGCCCTCGGTGACGGCGCGCTCGATCAGCCGACGCCCTTCGGGTGAGGAGACCCTCTCACCGACGACGAAGAAGATGGCGGTCATCTGACGCTGAGCGAGGGCATCCAGGACCTGATCCGTGACATCGGGGGTCGGGCCGTTGTCGAAGGTCAAGGTGATCTTCACTCTGGAAGCCTATCGCGCCGGGCTTGCCTGACTGATCGATCAGGCAGTACCTTATTCGGAAGCGACGAGACGAGTCGAAGTTGACCGAAATGATTCCGAAGACTGGGGACACTGCCGGTGACACCCGGCAGCGCATCCTGCGCACGACGATGCGGTGCTTCTGCGCGTACGGCTATGAGAAGTCCTCGATGAAGCTGATCTCGACGGAGGCCGGCGTTTCGCAGACGCTGCTGCATTACCACTTCGAGACCAAGGAAAAGCTCTTCCAGGCGGCCATCGACGACATGGCCAGGAACATGTTCGCCACGGCGGCGGCCCGGCTGTCGCAGGCAGCGTCTGTGCCCGATCGCCTAGCCGACGCTGCCGGTCTGCTGTACACGCTGTTTATCGACGACATCGACGCGGTCACGTTCATGGTCGAGTTCGCCGCGGCGGCCAACCACAACGAGTTCTTGCGGACTGCCTATGTCGACTATCGCGATACCCAGCGGCGGCAGTTGGCCGAGCTGCTGCGCACCATTGCCGGTGACGAGGTTCCGCAGCGCTTGATCGACGAGGCGGTGCGCCTCTGCGAAATCGTGCTGCTGGGCATGGCGATGCAGCGCCCGTTCATCGCCGACACTTCGGGCTTCCGCGCGGACTTCGACGCCTTCGCCGAGATGATCGCCGCCCGCTTCACCGAGAGATTGGATTCAACGAGCTGATGGACACCACCATGCAGGCAGTGCCGCCGATGGTCGAAGACGGCGTGACCGGATCCGGCGGGAAACGAATCTTCGTGCGCCGCTACGACAACGAGAATGCCGACTACGTTTTGGTGTTGGTGCACGGCACCGCCGGCAACAGCGAGAGCTACGACGCGTTCGCCGAGCACATGCGCCGCCACTACCGCGCGGCGGTCTATTCGTTCGATTTGAGCGGGCATGGTCGTACCGAAGGTGAGCCGGGTATGTTCAGTTTCGAAGACTTCCTCGAAGACACCCGGGCGGTCACCGATTACGCGGCACGACGCACGTCTTTGCCCGTCGTCGTGCACGGAGCCAGCCAGGGCGGGGAGCTCGCATTCCACGCGCTCGATGCGTGCCCAGCAGTGTCCGCCGGGGTGTGCATGAACATTCTGTTGAACCACGAGGCGCCGATGAGTCTGCCGATCAGGCTCTTTCGCTCGCGGGTGGCGAAATTCGCGGCGGACAAGGTAGGCGATCGGCTGCGCGTCCCGCTGCGGCGGTTCATCGACTTCAAGGCCGCCTACCAAGAAGACCCCGGACTGCTGGACACCAAGAAGAAGGACCCGCTGTACGTCTGGTCGTACGGGTTCAAGAGCTACCACTCGGTGTTCAACTATGTGCCGCCAAAACCCGCCGCCGCCAACACGAAACCCGTGCTAATCGCCTGCGGCGAGCACGACGAAATCGTCGGCGTCGAGCACTGCCGGGCTTGCTTCGAGCGGATCGGCGGCACCAAAGACTTTTTCGTGATGCCCGGTGGGGGCCACCAGCTGATGTTGTTCGACACCGGCGTCTACAGCCGCGTGATCGACTCGTGGATTCGGGAGCGGGTGCTCGGCAAGGCCGAAAAGTGGGAACCGCCCATCGAACCCGAAGAGCGGAGCTACTTCGAGTTCCTCGAGCGGGAACGGGCCAACGACGCGGCGGGCGAACCGGAATACCACTACTCGATCATCGATCGCGTGCTCATGCGGATCAGCAACGGCACGATCGAGCGCGGCGTCCGTTACTTCTCCAACGCCGAGGTCAGCGAACAGTGGCGCTTCACCGCCGACCTCGTCGGCGAAATCGACTACGCGGCATGGGACTTCCTGAACGACTACCTTCCCACTACGGGCGGCCAGCGCCCGACGATGGCGGTGGTCGGCTGCGGCAGCGGCGGGGCGATCGCGGGATTGCTCGAACGATATCCGGAGCTGGGCCAATGGGACATCGTCGGCGTCGACGTCGACTACAAGTCGATCGGCGCGGCCCGCAAGCGCTTCGCTGATAAGGCGACCTTCGTCGTCGGCGACGCGCGCAATCCGGAGGTGTTGGGGGCCAATCGATTCGACCTGGTCTACCTGCACGGGGTCCTCGATCACTGCACCGAGCACCGCAGCCTGATGGACAGCGTGTTCCGCGCGCTGAAGCCGGGCGGCCGGATGTTCTATGTCGCACCCGATCGCAACCTGTGCACCTGGCTGTGTTTCGTCACGATCGGGCCGCTGTTCGTGTTCGGCCTGCACAAGCCGAACCACGACTTTCGCCGATTCCCTCGCCCCGACGAGCTGAACAGCATGCTCCAGGACGCCGGTTTCGAGCTGTTACCCAGGCGGGGCCGGCCGTTCGCCCCCGCCATGGTCGGGGTCGAATACAAGACGGGGATGAATCCGTTCCCGGTCAAGAGGTCGGTGCGCGATCGCGCCCTCGGCGAGGAAATCTTCGAGCACACCGAGCCCAGGTGGTGGTTGGGGAACGGCTTCGTCGGCGAATATGCGGGGGCGGTCCAAAAGCCGCCGCAGACAGCCGCTGTTTAACGCCTGTCGAGTAGTGGGTTTCGATTTCGGATTGGGTGGTTATTCGGAACCAGCAGGGATTCAGCTTTCCGACAGGAGATCGACACGGACCTCCAAGGAACCCAGTCTCACCGCGGCCAGGGCAGTAATGGAGTGCCTCTGGTGCCGGGCGGGCTCGTTGGCGACGGTAGGTACGAACTGCGCGGCGTCCTGGGCCGCGGCGCGATGGCCGAAGTGCGTGAGGCATGGGACCGGAAGCTGAACCGGCCCGTCGCCGTCAAGCTGCTCTATCCCGGGGTCGCCGACCGCCCCGACAGCCGGTTGCGGTTCGACATGGAGGCGCGCGCGGCCGCGCGGCTGACCGGTCGGCACGTGGTGGTGGTCCACGACGTCGGCGAGCACCAGGGGTTGCCGTTCATCGTCATGGAGCGACTGCCGGGGGTGTCGCTGGCCGACCACATCGCGCGCGGGCCGCTGCCACCGGCGTTCGTGCACGCCGTCCTCGACGGTGTTCTCGACGCCCTTGCCGAGGCGCACAGCGCCGGCATCCTGCACCGCGACGTCAAGCCGGGCAATATCTTGTTCACCGCCCAGGGCGAACCCAAGCTCGCCGATTTCGGCATCGCCAAGACGTCCGGCGCCGCCTACACCAGGGCGGGCGAAGTCGTCGGCAGCATGGCGTATTTGAGTCCCGAGCGTTTGACGTCCAAGCCGGGCACGGTGGTCGACGACCTGTATGCCGTCGGCGTGGTGGGCTACGAGGCGCTGACCGGGCGGCGGCCGTTCCCGCAGGAGGACCTGGGCGCGCTCGCACACGCGATCCTGCACACGTCACCGCCGCCGCTCGCCGCGCTACGCCCCGACGTACCACCGGTCCTCGCGGCGGCGATCGAACGTGCGATGGCGCGCGACCCGGCATTCCGGTTCGACCAGGCCGGCACGATGCGAGCCGCGCTGGCCGGCGCGGCCCCGTCAGCGATGCCCGCCCACACCCGCGTGATGGAAGCGCCGCCAGCGGCCGTGCTGACCTACACACCCGCGGCCGCGCCACTGGAGCCGGACGCTCCCCGGCGCAAATGGTGGATCGCGGCCATCGTTGCCGCGTTTCTGTTGGCGCTCCTGCTGTTGGCCATCGATCCGCCGTTCTCGTCGCCACCGCCGACGCCGACCACGACCACCACCACGCCGACGCCAGCCCCGACGACGACGGCCACCACCACACCCAGCAGCACCCCGGAGCCGGCACCCCCACCGGGTCCGCCGGGTCACGGGGGCCCTAAGCACAAAGGCCACGGCGGCTGATTCGAAAACATGCGTTGCGAAAAGAGTTGTGGAACGTTCTGACTCTTCATCGCACACCGGGCCACCCGCGACGTGTGGGTGGGTTGGTTTTCGCCGGGTGCCAAGGGCATCTGAGTGACTGGCAGGCGCGTGAGGTGCAACCTACGCTCGCATTTGTGCGGCAAACGATGCATGTGGACAGCGGTGCGGTCAGGGCTATGGCGGCCCGCTGGGGTGTATTGGTGGGCGGCCTAGACGCCACGACCGCGCCGACGGGGCTGGGTTTGTCGTGCCAGCCGAGCGCGGCTGCCGTCGACTGTGCACACGTTGAAGTCGGGGTGTTCACCGCGGGGCTGGCCGCGCAGGTGCGTGCACGCGCTATCGGCGTCGGTCAAGCCGATACGCGCTACGTCGCCAACGAAGCTGAATCTGCCACCGACTTTGCTGCGGTAGCTCCCTTGGTGACCAGCGTGTAGCCATGGCCGTTGGAGGGGCGCCTAATCTGTCGGCGCTGTTAGCCTGGCCCACCGACCATCTCATCGAGGCGGCCGCTCACTGGGAGGCCGTTAGCGAGCATAGCTATGGGGTGGTCCACCAGGTCTGGCGAGACGGCGCCTCGGTCGATTGGCGCGGCGAAGCCGCCGACACCTTACGTAGCGCGACGCATGCCGACCTACAAGCCACGAGCGCAGCAGTCGACCAGCTACAGGCGGCAACTCAGGTCGCTCGCAGCGGGGCGTCGGATCTGTATGCGGCCCGATCCCGAGTTCGCTACGCGGTAGATGACGCTCGTTCAGCGGGATTCGAAGTGGGCGAGGACCTTTCGGTCACCGACCGCATGGGTGGCGGGTCAGCCGCGGAGCGGGCCGCTCGGCACGCCGCAGCACAAGCCTTCGCCGGCGAAATCCGTCAAAGCGCCACGCAATTGGTTGGCGTGGATCAGCAAGTTGCCAGCAAAATTACCGCCGCCGTGGCCGGAATCCGCGACACGTTCCCACAACCTCGCGCCCCAATCGCCCCTCCGCCAGCCCGCAATGGCCATATCTACGCCGTCGATCGCGTGTGGAAACAAGACGGTGGCAACGGCGAACCGAATCCCGAGCCTGCCGGCAGCCCCAGCGGTGACGATATCCGTGGGGTACTCGACAAACTCCCGGTCGGGAACCAACCGTTCGTCAGAGAAGTGCGCTCAGCAGAGGACCTTCAGAATCTGTGGAAGTGGGCCAAACAGCACGGCGTGGAGATTCCGAATGGCTACGGTGACGCCAGCAAAGGAACCCGCTACCGGCTACCCGACGGCACGACGATAGGGCAACGTTGGAATGCGGAGTCCAACGGAAAATCTGCTTTAGACATCGACATACGCGATCAAGGCGGCTACACCAAAGTCCACATCAACCCGCGAGGGGGCGTACCGGAAATTCCGGCAGCTGCTGCTCCGCGGCCGGCAGGCCCGTCAGCGGTCGAGGAACCTGCTGTCACCCCGCAGACACCGGTCCGTGCGCCCGCCGAAGCGGCGCCGCCTGTTAAACCCGCCCCCGGCGCCCCGGAGGGCGCCGGAGCAATGCCCGGTTTCGGCGGGCTGCCGCCTAATTCGCCCGCTACAGGACCTCACCCCATCCATATCCCTCACACCTTGGACCACAAGTGGCCGTTGCTGGGCGAGATCCCCGAAGAATTCGAAGGCCCACGCGAATGACGGCCGAAGCCAGCGACTACCAGCTGCGACAATGGAGACCACATGACACAACCCGATGATCGCGGTCACGACGAGGCCGAGCGCAGCGCACAGGATCGTTTGCGTAGGCGGTTGTTATTCGATGCCGTCGGAAACTGCCTACCCATGGCGCACGTCACATCGGTCATGAGACGCGAACAACTCGCCGACACTGTGGCTGCGGAGCAGGAAGTGGTGCTGCGCACGATTCGATCCCTGCTCGACGACGGCCTCATGAAGATCGGCGACATACTCGGCGCTTCCGATGAACGAGTGGTGCCCTGGGACCTCTCGATCGATGCCGCCATGGATCGTCTCCGCGATCTTTTCGTCGGCCACTACGACGAACCCGAGCTGTGGGATCTGGCGATCTGGCTCCAATTGACACCCGAAGGCGAACGATTGGCCGAGTCGCTGCCCCATGGGTAGTAGTTCGACCGTTGAGCGCAGCCTCCGCAGCCGGCGCCCCCGCGTCAGCCACCACGGCGGCTGACGTCGATATGGGATCGGTAGCCGCCTGCCCGTTGTGTGCTTGCGGCATGAACAAGAAGTGGATCGCCGGCGCGCTGCTGACCGCCGGCATCGGCGCGGGGCTGGCCGCGGGCGTGGCGCAGGCCGACCCGTACGGCCACGTCGGCGGGAACTGCCCGGCCGGGCACACGTGCGGCAAGTGGTGCCCGGGCGAGCGCGTCCCGGACAACTTCATCAGCTGGGACATGGGGGTGTGCCACCTCTATTACTACGACTACCGCGGCGTCGTCGACGCCGACTCCGGCGCCGTCTACGGGTGGCCGAGTGGCCCGATCAACGCCGCTCCGCGGGCGCCGGCGGGCCCGCCCAACTTCAACTGCGGCCTATTCTGGTGTCCGGTGCCGCCGCACGCGTGAGCCGCCGGACGTTAGGTCGGCGCCCAATGCGGGAACCCGGACGGCTGGACGTTTACGACCTCGCGGAAGGACTGCCCATTGACCTCGCGGCTCGGCACCCGGCTCGGTCCCTACGAGCTGCGATCGCTGATCGGTGCGGGGGCGACGGGCGAGGTCTATCGGGCGCACGACACGGTTAGGGACCGGACGGTCGCGGTCAAGCTGTTGCCTGCGGAGATGGCCGCGGAACCCGGCTTCCAGCAACGCTTTCGGCGGGAGTGCGGGATCGCGTCGCGGTTGCAGGAGCCCCACGTCATCAAGGTGCATGACTTCGGCTCGATCAACGGGGTTTCCTTCGTCGACATGCACCTGGTCGAGGGCGGCAGCCTGAAGGACCTGCTGCGCGAGCGGGGCCCGCTGGAACCGCCGCGGGCGGCGTCGATCGTCGCGCAGGTGGCGCGGGCGCTGGACGCCGCGCACGCCGCCGGACTGGTGCACCTGGGTGTCCGGCCGGAGCACGTGCTGCTGACCCCGGATCACTTCGCGAGCCTCGTCGACTTCGGCATCGGGCACGCCGACCCTTCGCGCGTGTACATGGCGCCCGAGCGGTTCACCACCGGCCGGGTGGGACCGCAGACCGACGTGTACTCGCTGGCCTGCCTGCTCTACGAGTGCCTTACTGGGCATCCGCCGTTCGAGGCCACGGACCCGGCCGAGCTGAAGAGTGCGCACATGTTGTCACCGGCGCCGCGGCCCAGCATCATGCGCCGCGGCGTCGGCCGGGCCTTCGACGACGTGATCGCCCGCGGCATGACTAAACAGCGTGAGGCGCGGTTCGCTTCCGCCGGTGAACTGGCCCGGGCGGCCAGCGAGGCGGTGAACGCGGCGTACGAGCCGGTCGCTGTCGGCGTTGGCGCAGG
>NZ_LZKF01000236.1:0-965 GCF_001672665.1 Mycobacterium sp. E2238
ACCTTGACGTGGTCGAAGTGCGGCACGTCGCTGAAATCGCTCCACCCGGAGCACACCAGCGCCCGCTCACCCAGCTCCGCGCACGCCGCGCCGATCAGAGCGACCGTGTCGGCCGGCGATTCGGCAACCGGCATGCTGCCAAAGCCGAAGCAAATCGGCGGTGTCCCCTTCGCGATCCACGACAACACCTCGTCGTCGGTATCGGTGGGCAGCTCCATCGTCAGCGATCCAACGAAAGGACGCTGGCCGCCCCATTTCGCCCATTCGGCAGCGAGCCCGGGGAAGCACACCTCGTCGTACGCCTGGATTTCCAGCGATTCGCGTTCGGCGATCCTTCGCGGCGAGGGTTTGTTGGCCGCTGGTAGGCCGAGTTCTCGGCGCTGTTCGTTCTCGACCTGCCTCGTCGAGCGCCAGAACAGCCACTCGACCGCTTTCATGGTGGAGCGGAACAGCGGCGCCGGCACGCTCGGAACGAGCTGCCCGTTGGCCCGCATCGGGAAGTGATGCAGTGTCGCCAGCGGAATGTTGTAGTGTTCCGCGACGTTGGCGGCGGCCTGCTCGAAATTCAGGCCGGTGCACAATAGGTCAGCGTCGGCGGCGAGGGACGTCAGCGCCGCGCTGACCTCGCCCCAATGCCGGATGAGGGGCTCCCAGACCTTGCGCATCAACCTGATCGGGCTGCGGATCGTCCAGATGTTCCGGAAGAACTCAGCCCACATGTTGCGGAGGAACTCCTCGTCCAGGAAGTCGTGCAGTTCCGGGCCGTACGGGACCGCCGCGAGCCCGGTGGACTCGGCGAAACCCATCAATTCCGGTGGGACGGCCACGGCCACGTCGTGCCCTCGGCGCAGCAGCTCGCGGCCGACCGCTGCCAATGGCTCGATGTCGCCGCGCGTTCCGTAGCCGGCGAGGGCGAATTTCGTCACGGGTCCTAGCCTTGCAGTTGCCGTGCGCCGGCGCCCACC
>NZ_LZKF01000237.1:0-2583 GCF_001672665.1 Mycobacterium sp. E2238
TGGCCAAGCTGAGCGCGAGTAGCGATGTGGCGGTGGGCTTTCCGATCGCCGGGCGGCGCGACCCCGCGCTCGACGACTTGGTCGGATTCTTCGTCAACACCTTGGTGCTGCGCGTCGACGTGTCGGGCAACCCCACCTTCACCGAGCTGTTGAACCGAGTGCGCACGCGCAGCCTGGAGGCCTTCGAGCATCAGGACGTGCCCTTCGAGGTGCTGGTGGAGCGGGTCAACCCGACCCGAAGCCTCACGCATCACCCGCTGATTCAGGTGATGCTGGCTTGGCAGAACTTCGGTGGGCAGGACAACGACCCCGCGACCGGGCTCGCCCTGGGCGACGTTCGGGTCACCCCGATACCGCTGGACACCCAGGTCGCCCGCATGGACCTGACCTTCTCGATGACCGAGCGCTGGACCGAGACGGACGAGCCCGCCGGGATTGGCGGGCGGGTCGAATTCCGCACCGACGTGTTCGACGCGGACAGCATCGAGATACTCGTCGGGCGCCTGCAGCGGGTGCTGGCGACGATGACCACCGATCCGGCCCGCTCCGTGTCGTCGGTCGACCTGCTCGAGGCGGACGAACGGGCCCGGCTGGACCAGATCGGCAACCGTGCGGTGCTGGCCGCGCCGGCGGACGCATCGACGTCGATTCCGGAATCCTTTGCCGCCCAGGCGGACCGCACGCCGGATGCGACGGCGCTCAGCAGCGGTACCCGGTCCTGGACGTATCGCGAGCTCGACGAGGCGTCCAACAGGTTGGCCCACCTGCTGGCCGGCCGCGGCGCTGCCGCGGGACAGTGCGTGGCGCTGCTGTTCGACCGCTCGGCCGAGGCGATCGTGTCGATCCTCGCGGTGCTCAAGACCGGGGCGGCCTACCTGCCCATCGACCCCGCACATCCGGCCGCCCGGATCGGCTTCATGCTCGCCGATGCCGCGCCGGTCGCGGTGGTCACCACCGCCGCGCTGGCCGACCGGCTGGACGGGCACGACGTGGCGGTCATTGATGTAAAGGATCCCGCCGTCGACGCTCAGCCTCGCACCGCGCTGCCGGCGCCGAGCCCGGAGGACGTCGCCTACCTCATTTACACCTCGGGAACCACCGGTGTGCCCAAGGGCGTGGCGGTCAGCCACCGCAACGTCACCCAGCTGATGGCGTCGGTGGACGCCAGCCTGCCGGACGCCGGCGTGTGGTCGCAGTGGCATTCCTACGGCTTCGACGTGTCGGTGTGGGAGATCTTCGGCGCGCTGCTGCGCGGCGGGCGCCTGGTGGTGGTCCCCGACGCGGTGGTGCGGTCCCCGGAGGACCTGCACGAGTTGCTGGTCGCCGAGCGGGTCAGTGTCCTGAGCCAAACCCCTTCCGCCGCAGCGATGCTCGACCCGCGGGGGCTGGAGTCTGCCGCACTGGTGGTGGCCGGCGAGGCCTGCCCGACCGAGCTGGTGGACCGGTGGGCGTCCGGGCGCGTGATGATCAACGCCTACGGGCCGACCGAAACCACGGTGTACGCGGCGATCAGTGCGCCGCTTGCCCCCGGCTCCGCCGTCGTCCCGATCGGCTACCCGGTGGCCGGCGCGGCGTTGTTCGTGCTCGACGAATCCCTGCGACCGGTACCGCCCGGCGTGGTCGGCGAGCTGTACGTGGCCGGCGGCGGGCTGGCCCGCGGGTACTGGCGCCGGGCGGCGCTGACCGCGTCGCGGTTTGTGGCCTGTCCGTTCGGCGGGCCAGGGGCACGCATGTACCGCACCGGCGACCTGGTCTGCTGGGGCGCCGATGGGCAGCTGCAGTATCTGGGCCGTGCCGACGAACAGGTCAAGATCCGCGGCTACCGCATCGAACTCGGCGAGATCCAGGCGGCGCTGGCCGACCTTCGCGGGGTGCGGCAAGCCGCCGTCATCGCCCGCGAGGACCGGCCAGGAGATAAGCGCCTGATCGGCTACGTCACCGGTTCGGCGGACCCCGCCGAGCTGCGCGCCCGGCTGGCCGACCGGCTCCCCGCGTACATGGTTCCGGTCGCCGTGGTGCGCCTCGACGCCCTGCCGCTGACACCGAACGGCAAGCTCGACGCTCGCGCCCTGCCGGCACCCGAATACCGCGAGGCCGATCGCTACCGGGCCCCGAGCAGTCCCGTCGAGGAGACCCTGGCCGGCATCTACGCCCAGGTGCTCGGCGTCGAGCGGGTCGGCGTCGACGACTCCTTCTTCGACCTGGGCGGCGACAGCATTTCGTCGATGCAGGTGGTGACGCGGGCGCGGGCCGCCGGCCTGGCGTGCCGGACGCGCGACATCTTCGTCGAGCAGACCGTGGCCCGGCTGGCCCGCGTCGTCGGCGTGACCGACGGCGACACCGGCGTCGCCGACGAGGGCATCGGCGAACTATCGGCGACGCCGATCATCCGGTGGCTGCAGGGTGTAAACGGTCCGGTCGACCAGTTCAACCAGACGATGGTGGTCGAGGCCCCCGCCGGGGTCACCGCCTCCGACGTGGTCGCCGTGCTGCAGGCCCTGCTGGACCGGCACGCCATGCTGCGGCTGCGCGTGGACGACGAGTGGTCCCTGACCGTGCCCGAGGCTGGATCGGTCGACGCTG
>NZ_LZKF01000238.1:0-591 GCF_001672665.1 Mycobacterium sp. E2238
GTCCCCGGGCGTGCAGTTCGGCATCACCGACCTGTCGATCACCCAGTACGACGCGTCCGGATTCGCCCACCAGCTCGGAACCCAGGTCCCAGCCCGCGACCGCCGCGCCGGGCGGCGGCCCCGGGACGCGCACGGTGTGCCGCAGGTCGAGCTGGTGGGCGAATCCGGACGCGTCGTACTGGGTGATCGACAGGTCGGTGATGCCGAACTGCACGCCCGGGGACCCGTCGTCGGTGCCCGCGGCGGTGATCCGCACCCACGGCGTCTCGCCGTAGGGCAACGCGGCGGCGAGCGGCTTGCCGGGCTCGTCGAACCGCAAGGTGGTGCTGCCGGTGGCGGTCTCGATCAGGATGCGGCGCACCTGCGCGCCGACGGCCGTCGCGCTGGGTGTCAGGGTGATCGCCGCGTTGGTGACCGGGTGGTCGAAATCGACCTGCAGCCACTGGCCCACCGCCGATTGCAGCGAGTTGGACACCCACGCGGTCGCCGGGTCGCCGTCGATGGCGGCGACGGGGGAGGTCGCCGGCGCGACGTCGGGCATCGCGGTGGAGTCCGACGACGAGCTCGACACGGTGATCCGGCCGCCGCTCC